>NZ_JAYGJO010000013.1:0-144432 GCF_035013185.1 Acerihabitans sp. TG2 | reverse complement strand
GACTCCCGAAAACGTTTCCCCTTTGTCGAATGCTTCGCCGTTACGGTTGAAAGAACGGTGATCGTCAGAGGCAAAGGCAGTATCGGATTTCATTTTTCCGGTCAGCAGGCCAGAAGCCAGGGGAACTCGGGCAATGATGCCCACATTACGTCTTTTGGCTTGGTGAAGCAGGAGTTCGGCAGGACGCTGTCTGAAAATGTTGTAAATCAGTTGGATAGAAGACACATTTGGATACTCGAGTGCCTTTAGTCCTTCTTCGACTTTTTCAACCGATACTCCGTAGTGGCGTATTTTCCCTGCGCTGACCATGTCATCCATTATGTCAAAAACTTCGGGGGTGTAATAAATTTCTGTCGGCGGACAGTGCAGTTGAACCAGATCCAGCGCGTCGCTTTGCAAATTCTCCCGTGACCGGTCGACAAACGCATGTAGATTTTTTGCGGTGTAACCTTGTGCAACGTGAGGAGAAAGACGACGACCTATTTTAGTTGCCACAAACGGGCGTTCACCCCCACGTTCTTTAAGCACCTCGGCAATGATTTGTTCGGAACGCCCGTCACCATACACATCGGCCGTATCAATAAACGTAATGCCCGCATCCAATGCAGCATTCAATGCACCTTTGGCATCATCCCTACTGACTTCGCCCCAGGTACCCCCGATAGCCCAAGCGCCAAACCCGATTTCTGAAACACTGTGGTCTGTTTTACCTAGAATTCGTTGTTTCATGACGTCATTCCTCACTGCGGTTGACGGAAATTTGCGCGAAAACTCGCAAACTGTCCTGTTTGATTTTTTTAGACGTGACCTGAGCTTAGCCTTTACGCGCGAGGATAACCCGTGATAAAAGATGAATAAGGTTCATTCAAGCGGTTAATAGGGTTCATCTTAGTTATGGAACGTGTTGATTTTGCCGATCTTCAGGCTTTTCTGACGGTGCTAAGGTGTCGAAGTTTTAAACTCGCCGCCATTGAATTGGGCCTATCATCTTCCGCGGTAAGTCACGCAATGCGCCGGCTTGAAACGCGACTGGGCGCCAGATTGCTTAATAGAACCAGCCGAGCGGTATCTTCAACTGCGCTTGGGTTGGCATTAGCTGAAAAGCTTGCCGGCGGGTTTGACACGATTTCAACTGCGCTTGAGACGCTGAACGCTCCTGGCAGAGGACGATTTGGTGTGCTGCGGATCAACGTATTTGCCGATGCTGCCCATCAGCTTATCGTCCCCACGTTACCCGAGTTTGCGATGCGTTGTCCGGACGTCAGATTAACCATTGTAGTGGAAGATCGGCCGGTCGATATTACCGCCGAGGGGTTCGACGCCGGGATGCGTTATGGTCACCTGGTTCCGGAAGATATGGTAGCCGTTCCTCTTACCAGCGCACAAAGATGGATTGTTGCCGGCTCACCGGACTACTTGAAACGACAAGGAACGCCACAGACGCCAGCTGATCTGGCAGGGCATACCTGTCTTCAACTGCTACTGGGGAATAATGCCAGTTTTCGCTGGGAATTCGACGCAATGGGGGAAAATTTTAGTATGAAGGTTCCTGGCCTTATCACGATCAAGGATACAGCAACCACCGTATCGGCAGCCAAAGCAGGGATAGGCTTAGCCTACGTGCTTGAATCGCGTATACACGATGAGCTTGCCAGGGGAACACTCGTTAACGTGATGCCCGAACACTTTTGCCACGGCGAACCTTTTCACATTTACTACAGCAGCCGCCGACATGTGCACCCCGCGTTGAGAGAGCTGGTGAATATTATCCGTGTACAAAATGGGTTGCAGTCTCTTCCTGATTTTCCGCGCGAATTGAATAAGGAATGAGTGAAGATATTGGGTCGAGGTGCTCAGCACCCAGGCAACAGCATTGGTAAGAACTACAGCGCCGCCGTTTCGGCGGCGCCTTGTTTCACCTTTTGTGGAAATAGCCTCTGTGTATCATTGCCCCAACGTCGTCTTGCTCTTTAGATTCTGAGTCCTAATTTAACTCCAGATCCTGCTGCAAGCTGCTGACCTGGCTGCGCAAGTCCTCCAACTGCAGTTGTTTATCCAATACCGATTGGGATGGCTGCTGCTGCTGCGCTTGGTCCAGGCTGGTTTGCAGATCGTTGATCTGCTTTTGGTATTTCTTTTGACCCGCGGCTTTTTGTTTGAGCTGTGTCAGCAGGGTATTCATGGAACGATTGAGTTGGTCGGCACTGGCCTGGCGGCTCTTGAGTGAGCTGTTAGACTGGTTCTTTTCCTGTTCGATAGCCGCCAGCACCGCCTTGAACTCGTGGTTCAGGGCTTGCTCATGGGTTAACGTCTGCTGTTTGACGTTCACCCGCTGATCGTAGGTGCCGGAGTAGCGACAGTTAAACTTGGAGACGATGCTGACATCGCCGGTTGTCGGATCGCAGTCTGACATGCTGCTGGCGCAGCCGCTTAATGTGGCGACCAGTAGGATCAGCATCGGAGGTAGAATTCGCATCTGAGGTTCCCTTAGCTGACTTTTATCGCGGTACGTTGCGTGTAAAGGCTGTCCAGTTCGCCTTGCAATGACGCTACTTGGTGATGCATTTTTTCGATTTCGCTATCCAGTTTGACGGTGTCGTTGCCTTGGCGCTTGGACGCGACGGAAATATCGTCCCATTGTTTAGCATGGGTTTTCATATCGGCGACGGTTTTGCGCAGGGTGACGATATTCGCGTCAATGACCGCCAATTTTTTACTGGCAACGGCTTTGTCGACGTGTTTGGCGGCAATATCCTTGTCCAACTGCGTCATGGTTTTACGGTTGTCGGCAATCACTGATTTGGCAACGGTGGAGGCATTTTGCAGTTTTTTGTTTTCTGCCTGCACATCATTAATCGAGGCGTTTAACTGCAGCTCTTTACTGGCGTATTTTTGGCGTTGGTTATCCAGATAGGCATTTGCGCCCATGCCGACACCACAGCCGGCCACGGCGGCGGCGGCGATGCAGACCGCCTTATTACCGCTGTTGCTGATTGCACAGGCCAAAGTACCTAGGGCAGCACCGCCAGCGCAGGCTTGCCAACCTGATTTGCTGAAAAATGTCACGTCCGGGTTGTTCTGTAACCGGCTGTCGGCCTGGGTGGCGTTACTGGCGCTGACACCCTGGCCGGTGGTTTGGCAACCGGTCAGCACGAGGATCATACTCAGAAACAGCATTTTTGCCCATTGCGTGGTCGTCGTCATTGTAAATTTTCCTTCCCCATAAATACATCTTGTTGTTTTAATTATTGAATTGACTAGTTATTGTGTGTTTTTGCAGTTATCAAGCCACTCACTGCGCGCCACTTTTCCGTCTTTCCAATAGCCTTGTAAATTTTTCCAATAATTTTCCAGGTAATTGTTTAAATTGGTTTTTCCGCGTGCGGCCATTTGTTGTTGCACCACGTTAACCTGGGGTTTGACCTGTTCGATGCTATAGGTGGTGCCGTTATCCACCAGCGTGTCGGCGTAATAGCTGACGATAAAATCAAGTGCCTTTTTATGTTCGTCGAGTTGCTCCTGGCGACGGTCGCAGTTGGCGTCCACCGCCGTGCCGGCGGTTTTGCAGTTTTTGACGTACAGTGAATTGAGGCGGTCGTAGAATTCGCCGTCGTCCTTGAGCTTGGTGCAAAGAAATGCGCCCAGTTGCAGCGAGGAGCGTACCGCCTGGTTGCGCTGTTCATCGCGCAACTGACTATTGGCACGCATTTCGCCACGCAACTTTTCCAATTGTTTCTTTAACGTCTCATCCTGCACTTGCGCGGATAGGGTGTTAAGACTGGTTAATGAGGTATCAGCTGCCTTAGCCGTGCCTTTGGCGGTTTCGGCGGCGGTGCCGAGGGCTTTCCATTCCTGCTCAATTTGCTTGATACGATCGCGCGAAGTCAGTGTGGGTGCGACCACCACCAGACGCATGCCGATGGTCTTGTTTTCGTTCTGGCCAGCATTGGTATAATAGGGTTGTTCGGCGCGCAGTGAACTGCGCAGGTCGGCCTGGGGCGAGAGGAAGCTGCCGCCGCGGATGACATAGCCACCGGCTTTGCCGTGCTGACGGTCGAGTTTGTTCAGGCGAAAAGGCTCAAACATCATTTCCGCCGCGTTGCCGAGCATGTCATGCAGGCCGAGCGGGTTAGGTTTGAGCAGTCCTGCCAGTTGAAGTTTGCCGTTGGCTGACTGCGCGCCGGCAAACCAGCCGTAACTGGTGAGGCCTTCCGGCATTGGGAACCTTTGGTCGCGGAATTCCGCCGAGGAAACCGCCAATCCCCCCCGGGCGGCAAATTCCCATTCGGTTTCGGTGGGTAGGCGCAAGAAACCTTTGGCGCCGTCTTCGACGGGAAGGGCGTCGGGTTTTTCCTTACGCAGCCAGAGGTTGTATCTATTGGCCAGATCCATCGCATCAATCCAGCCGATATTGACCTGCGGCAGGCGCAGTGAGTTGTCCGGCACCGGGCAGGTGGCTGCAGTCAGCGCCTGATATTGCAGTTGGGTGAGTTCGTATTTCGCCATCAGATAGTAGCGGCTTTTACCTTTTTTGCCCTCGGCAAAGCTGCCTGCGATATGTTCGGGGCGGGTTTGTTCCAAATAGCCCCATTCATCACTGTCCTGACCGAGGGTGATGCTGTAGTCATCCAGTGGTTGAGCGAGCGGGATCGTTACTTTACGAAACGCCATGGCCCCGTCGCAGGGTAGCGGCAGGATCACGTCGTCGGGTAGTGGTTTAGGATTGAAGAATTTTTCGTCCCAGGCAGCATGGCCGGGTAGTGAGGCGCAGGCCAACGTAAGGCCCGTCACCAGCAAAAGCAGGCGTTGTTCAGATATCACGAAGGCTCTCCGCAGGTTGGATCTGGATCGCTCTTGCCGCGCCGATGCCCGCCACGACCACAGCAATGGTCAGCGTACTGGCCAGCGCCAGCATCAGGTGGGCCGGTTGGAGGCGGCAGACAAAGGTATTGCCGGGCAGATGGCGGCCCAGGATATGGTTAAACAGCGTGCTGCCGGCCAAATAAAGCATCAGGCCGCACAAGAAGGCGACGCCGGTGAGCAGCAGTGCTTGCAGCATGATATACAGCGATACTGCGCGACTGCGAAAACCCAGTAGGCGCAGCACGGCCATATCTTTGCGTTTGCGATCGATATTGGCCAGAAAGGCACCGATTAATGATGCGATGCAGCCGAGCAGCGAAACCCAGGCAATCACAGCGAAAATAACGCCCAGTACATAGGTAATCGCGCGGACAGATTCAATTTCCGCCTGCCGGGTCACCGTCTCGATATGCTGCTGGTTCAGCCATAACGCCAGCGGCGCCACTGCGTCGATATTGCGCGCATAGACCCGTGCTTTGGCAAACTTGTCGCGTATCGGTGCGGGACTCCCGGTATCGACGCCAAATTGTGGAACGTGAAAGCCGTCGCGAAAATCTTCCATGGCAACCAACTGCGGCAAGGTGACAAACGCGGCGGGGCGGGCAAAACGCGCTGCAGACAGGATGCCGCTGACGGTCATGATCATGTGGCCTCGTTCGCTGACGCCGTCGAGTTTGCGCGCCACAAAAAATTGCAATTGTTGACCCACTTTTATCTGCAAGCGTGCGGCTGCGCTGGCGCTTAAGACCAGATGTGCCGCATCAGGCGGGAGCGGGACACCAGCCAGCAGTGGATCGCCTATGGCGGTGGGCAACACTTCCGCATTGGCCACGAACAGTCGGCTGTCGCGCACCAGGTCGCCTTGCGTGTTCAGCGCCCGGGTCAGCGGTACGGCAAAACCTACCTCAGGACGTTGTGCCAGTTCGGCCAGCCATGGCAGTGGGTAGTTGCCGTTGCCGATCATGCGGACTTCCAGGTTGGCCGGGTCGTTAAGCAGTTCGGTACGCAGTTGGCCGACGATGCCGGTTTTTAGGCCGAACAGCAGCAACAGCGGTGCGATCACCGCCACGAGGGAAAAAATGATGCACAGTGCCACTTGGCGGTCATGCAGCAGATCGCGTATCGCCAGGCTCATCAACAGACCAAAACGGAGCGGTACGGCCGATACCTGATCATGGCTGAAATGGGATCTGGGGTGGTCATCACGTTTAATGGGGTCGGGACGCGCGTTGGTCGCATCGTGGCCGCGTTGCGGTTTATTGGGATTCAAAGACACTGTCCCGTTCTCCCTGCGGCCTGCCGTGCAGGCGGCGAATATGGAATGCGTCCACCAGTTGCCAGTCATGACTGACCACCAGAGCGCTGATATGCAACTCGCCGACCATCTCCAGCATTAAGGCAAACAGTTGACGGGCGTTATGGGGGTCGAGCGCCGCCGTGGGCTCATCGGCTAACAGCAACTGCGGCTGGTGCGCGATAGCACGCACAAACGCGACGCGCTGGCGTTCACCAATGGACAGTTGGCGCGGCATTTTTTTCAGCAATGGCGCCAGCCCCAGGTGCGCCACCGCTTTATCTACCCATACTGAAGCGATCGGCATGCCCAGCATCCGGCGCGGCAATTGGATATTGTGTTCAATGCTGAGATAGGGCAGCAGTCCGCCGTTTTGCAACACAAACCCCAGCCGGCGGGCGCGCAGGGCTGATAACTGATTTTGATCGCCGGCCAGCAGCGGGCGTGCCGCATCGGCGTGGTCAGGGCCGAGGCAATAACCGGCCAGCCGGTCAGGGCGCAGGATCAGGCCAATCATTTCCAGTAATGTGCTTTTACCGCACCCGCTCGGTCCGGTCAGCGCCGCCACTTCGCCGGGTTTAAGGCTGAGCGACGGCAGGCTGACCCCGTATCCTTGCTGTTTGCCACCCCGGTGGATGGCCATATCCGTGATCGTCAGCACTTAGGGTAAGTTTTCCAGTGGCACCGGGTAGACGTTATCACGCGGGTCGCTGCCGGGAGCCAGGGAGATCCAGCGGTCGACATCCTGGTTGTAGCGTTGGTAGTACTGCAGTTTGGTATTCAGCCGACGAATAAATTTCTCCTGTTCCAGCCCATCCCAGCTTTTCCACGTCTCCTCGTCGAGACCGAGGACTTCACTTAGGTATGGCAGGCCGGCGATGTATTCTCCCAGCAAGCCCAGTTCGCCCAGTTTAGTGGCGTTGTGCTGTTTGAGCTGGTTGGGATCGTTGCCCATGGTGGCGGCAATGGAACGCAGTCGGACAAACATATCATCCGGGGAGATCATGCCTTCATTGGCGGCATCGGCGATTTTTTTCACCACTTCGCTCAAATCGCTGAGTTCGCTTTTGGTCAGCAGCACCTTCACTTCAGTGGTGGGCAGGTTCTGTTTGACTAAATCGCGATCGCTGATCCAGGCTTTAAATACCGGTGGTGCTTTGGTGCCCTGGGTTTCGCCCAGATAGGCCAGGCGCATGGCGTGGCCCAGCAGTGCAGCATCTTGCAGCATTGGCTGTTCCGGTTTGCCGTTGTAGGCCGGATCGGCACCAAGGGCGCTGCCGGCAGTGGCTTCACCGCTGTAGGCGGTTTTGATCTGACTGGTGATGGCATTGGACAGGTTATCGACCATGGAGCCGAAGCTGTTGATATCCCCGGAATCTATCGGGTAGTACAGGGGTTTGTGCAGGAACGGATTGAGTGTCAGGTCCTCATACTGGGCCTGTGCCGAGGCATGATCTTTGACGCCGGACGGGGTTTTCAGATGCAGCGCATAGAGCGCGACGCCGCGATAGGCTGCTTCCTGGCGCACCTGCGCCGCGTCCAGGTGAGTAGACGACAGTGCGTCTGCGCCGGTCAGCGCGCCGGCATCGGTGATCAGCACGACGTAGCGTGCACCAAAATGGGTCCAATCGATTTTATCCAGCGCCAGCATGACGCCGCCGTAAGCATCTTCATCCACTCGGCTGCTGGAGACGGTGGCCTGTTGCAATGAACTGACCTTGGCCAGGAAATCCTTGCCATCTTTTACCTTGTTGGGGTCAACAAACATTTTGCTGTCGTACTCCAGCCCCGGTACCGCTTTTATATTGGAACGGTAGGCCACCAGACCAAATTTGACTTGTCCCAGCAACTTTTCCTTTTCGATGCGCTGATAGACTTTTTCGATCGCCTGTTTGGTGCGATCGATATACGGCCCCATGGAGAGAGTGGAGTCAATAACAAACACCACCGATGCCGAAAAGCCTTTCAGCATATTTTGCTGATCAGCCGGCGCGGCCTGGGGTTTGGCCTTGCTTGGTTCGGTAACCGACGCGACGTTGAGCACCCGTACCCGAAAACCGTTGTCGGTAAATACCTCATCGGAATCGAGCACCGGTAGCAGATAGAAGTTTTTCAACTGATCGATCATATAGTCTGGCTCGCGCGCCAGAACCTGAGGGTTGTGTTTATGCGCGGCCAAATCAGCCTGCAATGGAGCGACCAGCGTGGCCGGCTGTTTGCTGTTCAGGATATTTTCCACCTGTGCTTTGTCTTTGAAAAACAGCAGTGGATCGCGCCCCACCGGATTAGTAAACGCTAACGTCAGCTGCATTTTCCAGTCCACGGTGCAGGCGGCTTTCATCCAGCCTGAAACCTTGCCGAAACTGTCCGGACCGATTTGTAGCCACTCATCGGCCCCGGCCTGCTGGCGTTGATAGACGTAAAAACGACTAAAGGCGGGCTGGGGCTTGCCTTTGGCGCCTACGGTGTCCGCCAGTTCGCAGCCGGGAGTGGTTAACACCCGCTGAAACAGCGTCTGTTTTCCTGCCTGCAGCAGCGGTCGTGGTTCGGCCAGTGCTGCGCTGCCGGTGAATATCAGACCACACAGTAAACCACCTATCCAATGCAGAGACTTCATGGCACATCCCTATTTTTTTAACGCGTTCAGCCGGGTTTTCGCCTCGGCATTGTGAGCATCCTGGTTAATGACCATTTCGTACCAGTAGACGGCGGTTTCGGCATCGGCAGTGAAACATCCGCCTTTCACTGCGGTCAGCGGATCGTATTCATGGGCATATTTCAGTGCGATGGCGGTATCGCCCGACTGCGCTTTGTAGGCGTACAGTCGCTGGGCTACATCGCAGTGCTTCTGTTCTTTAGCCTGGCTGATGATCGCCAGTACCTGGGCGCTGTTTGGCTGGGACTGAAGGCAGCCTTTGACAAAATCCAGTTCCCCGGTAGTTTTCATGGTCTCAGGTGCGCAGGGTGCCGCAGCGTCCGCCGCCGTAACACCCGTGGCCGCTGTGGACGGTGTCGTAGGCGTAGCCGGTATCGGTACGGTTTCTGCCGCCGGTGAACGGGTCGCAGGCGATGTCATGCCGGCGGAGGGTTTAAGCAGCAGCCAAGCGCCAATGAGCCCGGCAAGCACTAACACGGCCAGTAATAACCACAGCCAGGTTAACGGTGGTTTTTTTACCGGCGGCACCGGCAGCGGCGGGTCAATGTCCGGTGGGGGAGTGACGATGGGTTCCGGGGCTGATTCGGCCACCGGCGGCTCACTGAGCGGTTCTGTCAGCGGTTGCAGCCGGTTGGGGATGACATTGCTGCCGCCGGCCAGCGAACTGATGACGTCGTTGTCAATTATCAGCCTGCCTTCATCTATTCTGAGGTTGTCGGACAGCTTCAGGCGGTAGGCGTTTTCCCTACTGGCAAGCAAGGGGTCGACAATGTCCGGTCCCAAACCGACGGAGAAGCTGTCGCCATCCTCTTGCAACCGGGGCAGGATATGGAACACCTCACTGCCCACCCAGGCGCTGTCGCTGGCCAGGAAACGTTGATCCTGGTTGCGTTGCACGGACAGGGTGACATTGTTCGTATCCCCTGCCCATTTGTGGATCACCAGCCGGGCAAATCCCGGCCGGGTCGGATTTTCAGGCTTCAGTTCTAGCTTTAACACGTGCGGTTACTCCGGCAACGACGGTTTAATCAGGTTAAGGATCACGCCCAGGCGTTCGTTCTGCTCGGCGCTGATTTCGCGTCCGGCAGAATGGCCCGCATTGTTTTTAATCATTTCACCCAGTCCGACCAACCAGTCGTAAATATATAACGCGGTGTAATTTATCGGCACTGAGGTCAATTTCATAAGCCGATCGGCGTCCCCCCAGCCAACATTTATCCTGTCTGGCACGGCAAAAATTTTATGGCCGCGATGATACCGGCTATCGGGACGGTTGGGCTCGGTGATCGCCAGATACCCTAGCCAAGAGATAAAATCCCCCAGCACGGTAAGTACTCGCGCCACCTGACGTTCCACCCGGCTTCCACGGCGCACACCCACCTGCTCGGTGCCGGCCAACGTCCTGATCAAGGCACTCTCGACATCCAGGCGCATGCTGGCGGTGATTAACTCGTCAGCCAGCGTCGCCACCATGGATTTTTCTATGTTGATCAGCTCGATAAACGGCAGGTTTTCCGGTAGGTTACGTAGGTGATTAATCCAGTAACGCAGCACTACCCGGGCAAATTCCACTTCGTAGCCATTACCGACCGGCATCGTTGTCTCATTGGCCTGCGGTTGCGCGCAGGGGGTATCGCCGAACAAATCGATATCACCAACAATACCGAAGGTGTTGGCTGCCGGGATGCTGTCTTCTGTGGGGGCGCTATCGGAATCGGCCGTTTCCTGTGAGGATACCGGTTCTTGGAGATAGAGGTTGCGCAGCGCGTCGCGATCTGGCAGCAGGCGATCAAGCAATTCGCCATGCACGCCGGTGCGCTGTTGCAGTACCTTGAGGATATCCTCGGCGATACGCTGTTTTTTGAGATAATCTTGCGCGCCATCGGGTTGAAACCAGGTACTCAGGCGGTTATCCACCAATTCCCGTTGCACTTCATGCAGTTGTTCGGTGATGCGATCGAGTTTGACCTCGGGGCGGGCGACGGTGCTCAGGTAATCCGCCAGACGGCGCATGCCGCCGTCGTCCAGTGTCAGCATCGCATCCCACGCTTCGCCCGGCCGATCCACATGGCGTTTCACCAAGCTATCTTCGGTGAACATGCTACGCATTAGCGCTATTTTTTCAGCACTGTTGGCCTCCAGGGCAACTTCGCCCTGCTGTTCGATACGGATAAAGGAGGTGGAATGGCGCGGTTTTCGGACCAGGAAAGTAGTATTAAACGGTTGTCCCGGTTGCCATTGCTGGAACCACGGGTATCGACCAAAATGCTCGATCATCGCCATCTGGATCAGACCTTTCTCCCCCCAGGACTCACGTAACATTGTATCGTTATAGCCTAGCGAGTTGGTAATCCGCTGGTCGAACATGGTAAGGGCCCATAGCAAACCGGAAGGACGGCGAGCACGGATCTCGGCGGTTTCGCCCTGGGTGTGTGTGATCCATTTCTCCAGCGCCCCGCCGACCTCAATAACATCGGACTGTTTGCTTGAGGCGGCGCACAACACCAGAACATTCATCTCTTGGTGATCGGTATAACGTTCGAATAAATAAGACACTTTGCTGCGTAGGATCAGCTTCGCCAGTGGTTTGCTGGTATCACTGTTAACCTCGCCGCCCCCGCCGTCCATCGAATCCATGTTCAAACGGCTGCGGTAGCCGGGAAAATCCAGTATATCGACCTGTTCAAACAGTGTTTTCTGGGTTGAGGCCAGCAAGGGGATCACCAGTTCCACCGTCAGGGCCGCCAGTTCCGCCAATGACAGCTCAACTGGCGCGCCGGTTCGGCCTGCCGTTACCGGACACACTTGTATGCGCTTATCATCCGGGGTATTGAGGCGTTCGAGCATAGAGACATTCATAATGCTGTCGGACTGTATGAAGACACCGTCCTGTTCGCTCACCAGCGTGCCGAGGGGTGCCAGTACGCCCTCCGCACCGCCCAACCGCTGCAACGTATGGGCAAAACGGCCGTAGGTTTCGGTCAGTTCGGCGATGTCGCCCCATAACAGTGAAAACAGCTGCGCACGATCGTCGATAGTCAGATAGGGCGCCAGCTCCACCGCCGCCGGCCAAAAACGTACCGCCAGCGGTTTTTGGCTGTTTTCAGCGTGATAGGTCAGGTAGTCCCATAGCGAGACCACATCATCGTTGCCGAGTCCAGACACCGGCGTGGCCTGCCGTCGCGCCGTCAGGCGCTGTAGATGCGCGTCGATGCGGGATTCAGTGAGCTCCGCGCCGGCGAATTTTTGCTGATTAAAATCATACAAAAAAGCATTAGCCAGAATCTTGCCGATCTCGACTTCGCTGAACAACTGCAGTTTGACCGGGTAGTCCGGGTTGTCCGATACCGCCTGGCGGCTGAAACGGGTTACCAGACCGGTCGATTCCTTGCCGTTACCCGCCGGGTTGATATGATCGAGAAAATCCAGTTGCCGGCCGCCGAGGCAGGTTTCCAGCCGGCCGTTGTCGCCGGCGGCCAGCGCCGAGATTAAATATGATTTGCCTGCTTGAGACAGGCCAAAAAAGCCCACGGTAACCGGCTTACACACAGCGTTGGCCAGGTTTTGCGCTTTATTGCGACTGCGGCGTAGCTTAAATACCAGGTTATCCGCCTCGGCGTTAAGTCGCGGTGCCTGGGGGCGAGCATCCTGGATCCAGTCGATCGCCTGGCCGGCGCCTTGGTACACCGCCTGCCAGCGGGTGGTTAATTGTTCTGGCGTTAACCTGTTCATTTGCTTAATACGCTCCCGCTGTCGAGCCAATAATGGGTCTCGCCCAGGCTAGCATCGGCCAAGGTGTTGAGTTTCAGGCATAGGGCATGTCGCGATACGCTGGCACCACCCACTCGTGTCACGTCGGCGATCTCGAAACGCTCGGGTCGGCCGTCGCGCCCGTTCTCTTTTCTCGCCAAACGCAACTGCACCCGCAACACTTGACCGGCGGCAACGTCTGCGGCCAGGTTAGCGGATCGGTCGCCGCCAGCAATGGAGAGGGTATACAGCGGCGATGCCGGCCAGCGCTCGTTGTCTAGCTGGCGAAATCCCAGGCGTAGCGTGCCGCGCATTTCGAAGCCGCCTTCGGCATCCAGTTCGTCATCGTCGTTATCCATATCAATGTCGCGGTAATAGACATTGTCATCGGTGACTGCATTATGTCTATCCAGCATGCCCAGGTGACGCACCGTGGAATAGGGACGTAAACCGCTGGCGATAAAAAAGAAGTTTTGCAGCCGCAGGTTCAGCGCCAGCAGGCAAAGCATGGCGCCAACGGCGGCAGTGGATTTTGGATCGTCGATACAGCCGAGTTTATTAAACGGATACCAGCCGCCGGTATGATAACCGTGTAACGGCAGGATCCTGGCGGGTGGCAGCGGTTGTAATTGCTTGAACAGCGCCTGGATCCCCGGTAGGCGTGAAGGCCGACCGGTGAGCAACAACACGTCGCAGGAGTAGTGGTATAGCACTTCGCATAACGCGCGAATGCTCTGGGTGATATTCATGCGGTCGGAAAAAAACTCGGCGTGCAGTTTGACCAAGGCAATGTTGAGCGGCACCTGCAAAATATCAAATGTACTGGTGGTGGGCAGCAGATCGCGCCGTACCTCGGCGTTGATATAGTCCAGCACCTTTGCCGTCGGTTGCTGCAAAAGCAGTGCGCCAAAGGTGGTATTGATTTGTGCGCCGGTATCCAACGGATCGTAGCTTTCATAGGCCTTAAGGATTGACAGGCCGATCGGGCTGAAGATCTGCAGGGTCAACTGCTGGCGCATTACCTGCTGCTGCGCCTCTCGCCCTTCGCTGCCGAACAGGCGCGACATCAGTGCCTCGGGCACCGCCACCCCGGCCTGTTTGAGCGCTGTTCTTAATGCGGGCAGCACATAGAGCTGGATCACATCGAGCAGGATGTCATCGCCGGCGACTTTAAATCCCTCGCGAAACAGCTGATACGGCATGATTTGCACATTGCTGCCTTGGCCGTCCAGCGCATATTGGGTAATCACCAGATCGGTGGTGCCGCCGCCGATATCAATCGAGGCAATTCTTAAGGTTTTACCGGCGGGTTCGAGGTCCGACAACACTTTATCCGGCCGCGCCATGCTGGCGAAAAATTCTTCGGTGTGGCCACCATAGTTGACCTGGGTTTCGTTAAACAGGTAAACCAACTGGCCGCAGGTGGCTTCATCCCATTCCACATGGATGTTCGGCACCGGGACCGTGCTTTTGCTTTTGTCATCCTCGGTGACCATATCGTCGTCCGCCGGATGCCATCCCATGGCTTTCCACACTAGCGCAATGGCTTGATGCATACGCTGGCGGAAGATTTCCCGCTCTGGTTTTGGCATTGCCGGCGGTACGGTAAGGATAATGGTGCGCAGTACGCGTGCTGCTCGAGCGTGATTCATCTTCAGCCGCTGTGCTGCGCTGTTGATCTGCATTAGCGCCTGGGTCAGTACTTCGCACAACATAAAGGTCATCAACGAACTGCGGCTATAGTTCGGCGAGAATACCGGCATACGTTCATCAATTGGCAGGCTATAAAGCGGTTGGCCGATGTCGTTGAGCAGGTAGGTGAGTGGCGCAGCGGTGGCCAGCGGTTCGTGATCGGATTTGACGAAGGCGCGATTAAAGCGCCACCCGAGGGTGTATGGCTCTTCATCCCACAAGTATCGTTTGGGGCTGGATACCCCGGTGGAGCCTTCGGTCCCTATGCGTTGCGCGCCCATGCGGCTGGCTTCATTGCCCACGCGGACAATCGTTGGCCACATAAACGCATCGTTGCGCCCGCTTTTTACCGAGAAATCCTGTTTACCAAATTCCGCCTGGGCAAACTCGATACGGCTTTCAAACGGCTCGTTATAGACATAATGCGGCTCATTAAGATCGCGCAACTGCAGTTCATAGAGCTGTGTAAGACCTTTCTCCTCGCCTGGGTGATCCTCGACCAGAATGCCGCAGGTGCGGGAGTTGCCCACATCCAGGATCAGATCCACCTGGATCGCCGGCTCTTGCTGCGAAATGGCGTTGATCTGAATTTCCGGCACCGTCAGCAAACGGCCCAGTATATCGAGCAGGTTCAGATAGTGTGCTTGGTATTCAAACTCGCACAGGGCCAGCTCAATATCTTCTTCATGCATGCGTAGGCGCGTGGCGGCCTGTTCGGTGAACACTTCACGCAGCCAGCCGTCGACCCAGCTTAAATCAAGGAAGTCGCCGAGTTCATTGCTGCGAAACGCCAGCGCAAAGCCGACGCCGGATTTAATATCGCTTTCGCTGGGCGCCAGGTATTGGGTGTTGGTGCGATCTGGGTAAATTTTGGTATCAAACGCCATGCTCACGCGATGCGTATGGCCTTCCTGATCGGGGGTATCCAGCGTCAGGATCTGCACCCTGGCCCAGTTAATCGGCCCGGTACTGAAGGTGCGTGGCGGATTAAAACGGAAAAAAGGTAACGGTAGCCAAAGGCCGTCTAGCAGCTTGAACGACCGATCGAGGGGGACGCTGTATTCCGGTTTCTCTACCTTGCGTGGCGTGCCTGCGGCGGCCGGCAATAGATAATTATCATCGCGTTCGTTGTATTCCAGGCGCAGTAACGGGCCGTTGGCGCTTTGCCGCACAAATTCGCCGGCGCGTTCTTTGCGCAGCAACGGTGTCAGTGCAAAGTCGAGGAACTGGATGCCGCTATCGCGGATAAGTGTGATTTTTTCTTTATAATCAGTAATATTCGCCAGCATGGTGTTATTTATCTCCTCGCTTCATGGTCATCGGAAATACCGTTTTGGCGTCGTAACGTCCGGTGCAGTCGGCGGCGCTTTTGGCGCCGGGCCGGCAGGTTATTTCCGGCATTTTGTAGCTTGACCCATCGCTGCACTGCGCCTGGTTCTGGTTATTGATGGCCAGCCCGCCACTGCGGATATGGGTGTTGATGTCGCTGCGGCAGGTAACACCGTCGCCGCGGGTTACCGCGACCGTGCCCTTGCCGTCCTTGATGTGATAGTCCAGGCTCAGTGGTTTGCCGGTGCGTTGATCCTGGATGCCGGCGCCGGCTTGCCAGGAGCCGTTAAGAAAATCGGTGGAGCCGCTCTTTAGCGCGGCTTGGGGAATGGTCAGCGGTGTTTTGCCGATCGCTTGCCCAGGATCTACCGGGGACATGCCACCAGCCGATTTGTCCGTTTTGGTGGGGTCATTGCCTGCGGCGGGATCTTTTGCCGTGGTGGGGTCAATACCCGCCGCCGGATCCTTCGCCGTGGTGGGGTCATTGCCTGCGGCGGGATCTTTTGCCGTGGTGGGGTCATTGCCTGCGGCGGGATCCTTCGCTGTAGTGGGGTTATTGCCTGCAGTCGGATCTTTTGTCGCCGCCGGGTCATCGCCTACAGCGGGATCTTTCGCCGTGGTCGGGTCAATGCGTGTTTCGGCATCGTTGGTCACCAGGGGTAATACGCCTTTATCCGTGATCCCTTGCACGGTTTCGCCCGTGTTGCCGGGCAATGTCATTAATGTCCCGTCACCGGACCTGTTCACGCCGGTGACGGTTGTCGGTATACCACCCGTATTGATGGCTTGGCCAGTGGGTGTTTCGACGTGTCCATCCGGCAGGGTAAGCGCAGGTATCGTCGGTGACAGGCTTGGCAGGACAACACCCGGGATACAACCGCGCAGCAGCAGTGGCACCAGTAACAGCAGCAATAACAGTAGCGACAGCCATCCAAAGCGGCGCCAGTGCCACCAGGGACGCACAATGGTTGCCGTTTCAAGGGGCAACGCGGTGGGGGTGGATGTGGCGGCAAGCACCGGCGCGCGCTGATAAGTGGGCGTCGCCGCGACCACCGGTGGACGCAAACAGTCAAGGGGATCGGGGCGGGATTGATGATTAGCGGTAACAAACCCCCAGAAGGTTAATACCGGTTTGCCATCGACCAGGAACACATGGCTGTGATCGGGAAATTGCAACGCTTTGTCCAACAGTGTGCCAAACAGTTGATGTTCTGGTTTTTCACTGTCCTGCATCTGGCGGCTAAGGTCTTGCATCGCGCCATAGCGTTGTTCCAGTTGGCTGAGTGCTGAAGCGCGCTCCTCTTCGCTGGCGGCCGACCAGGGGATGACATTGCCTTCGATAGGGGAATACCAATCGATACGATCGCCGCCTTCGTTGGACTGCGGGACCGCCAGGCAATCGGCTATAGGCTGTTGGCGCCTGAGGCGCAAGGTTTCTCTAAGCTGTAGCGCGGCAGCATACACCGGCTGCCCGCTTTCCCCCAGGGCCAGGAAATCTTTCCGACTACCACTACGCAATAATGGTGTTGCCACGTAAAACAATCCTTTTGCCAAGTCCCTTCCCCAACAAAGCAGGGCGTGCTGTACAGCCGACAATGGAGAATCTTGGTTTTTTTTGCCGACGGACAGGCGGTTCCATACCTTTTATTTCAGGAAAATAAGGAAAACTAAGTCGCATTAAAAAATTGGGCACTGACACGCGCTCAATTCCGGCCAGAAATAAACGTGCGATTCGAATAAGTGGGATTGTAAGAAAAGGATAAGGTTATGTCTACTTATGTAAAAAATAAACCTTTTATTACGCTATGTAACCTTCGCTGATCAACATTATCCCTGATGGATGAGGGATAGCAGTTTGTTATCAATAAGATAAGATAAATAATGAAAAATACGCTATCTTATTTTGGTAACACTCCAATAATTATTGGAATGTCTTGGGGATTTGGCTTAATGAAGGCAATTTTTCGGAATATAAGATTCTATTGCCCGATTCATCATGGCCGACATTTCATTGGCGTGATTGGCAGTAAAAACCTTACCACCGGTGCTTTGCGCTACACAATTGCCCGCACCAGCCCCCTTGATATCCACGACATTGACCACCAGCCGAGGTTTGATCCGCTTTAACTCCCGAGCTACCGCGCAAGGATCGCCGCCACAGGTTTCCGCCCCGTCGGATACCAACAAGATAATAGCATCGCGATTAACCCCATCTACCCGTTGGCCGGCTTGGCGCAACGCATTTGCCAACGCGGTTTTGCCGCCCGGCTCAATACGGTTAATTGTGCGAATCAGTTCAGGACGCTGATGCAAGGAAAAGAAAGCGCTGGTCCTGACCAGGCTGCAGCTTTCGGCGGTCACCATCGCCACGTTCATATCCGACGGCAGTCGACGAATAATCTCGGTGGTTGCGGTGCGGGCGGCGGAAATCCGCCGCGGTTCGCGATCGATATTGGGCACCGGTATCCGGTTTTCCCACATCGCCTGTTCCAGTTCGCTCGCATCCATACTGATGGCCATCGATCCGGATGCGTCAAACACCACCACTACCTGCGGCGCCAACTCCGCTGGTCGCTCCTTTGGGCATAGCGACTTGACGCTATCGAGAAACCGGGTCTTGCATTTTTTTTCAGCGTTAGCGGCCCGCCCGGCTTTTTTTTCATCGACAATGCACTGTTCGGTGACTGAGAGTTGCACTACCGGTACTTTCGGTGTTGGCGGCTTGACCGCCGGAGTCTCGGGCTTGACAGCCACCGGCGGCTCAATGATCGGCTTGGGCAGTTCAACCGGGGGGTCAACGTTAGGCAGCGGCGCTGCTGCTACTGGCGCGGGCGGCTCCACTACCGGGACGGGTGGGATAACCACGGGGGCTGGAGCGATAACGGCAGGGGCCGGCGGCAGCGCGCGCGGCCAGAACCACCAGGCGAGCAAAGCACAGAGTAACAGCAGCAGTAACAACAGAAGCCACCACCACCGACGCCAACGGCGCGGCGCGACGGCCAAAAGGGGGGCGACTGACGGTGGGACGACCTCGGGATTGACCTGCGGCGCGTTTAATGGCACCACTGGCGGCAGATCAGGCAGTGGTTTTTCGCCCCAACAGGTGATCACCGGTTGCCCGTTTAAAGAATAGACATTGGCATCGTCGGGCAGGTTGGATGCCTGGCGCAACAATTGGATGTCCTGTTCATCATGATCCGGCTGCGCGGCCAGAGTATCGGCTAACTGGCGAACTGCCGTCAGTTTTTCCAATAGACTGTGGCGTACTTTTTGCGATTCACCTTCCTGCAGCGACGTTATCGGCTGCGGTTGTCCGTTAATATCGCTCGACCATTCAATGACGTGTCCCGCCTCGCCGCCCGGCCGGGCGTAAAGCATTGCGATGCGCGCCGGAAGATGCTGGTGTAACAACGCCATTAACCGGTTGTAACCGGCAAGCGCACTTTCGGCACGGCGTAATTCAGTGGTCTGGCGAGCAATACGGTTCATGGATTGTCTGGGTAAGATCGGCTGACAGGTTGAGCGTGCTGTGGAATATAACACAGGGTTTATGAGGGAAAGCGGGACAACGCCAAATAAACCCTAGACGGAAAGCCCGCAAAGGGTCCCGTCCAGTGATGCCTGGTCGTAATAGACACTATCGCCTAGGCGGCCAAAGACCAGGCAATAAACGTTTGCCGCTGCCGTTAACCGCGATGCGTCCGACGGGTGCTGGGTATTTTGTTATTCCGTGCTCCCGGTCGGTACCCCATTGAGGGCAGCTGATTTTTATGACGTTGGTCGAGGGCGTTACGGGTGACGCTGACTGTATCCAGGCTATTTAGCGCGGTGCAAGACCTGTTTAATTATTGGCTGCTCCCGCCGTGGGGACGCTTGAAATAAAGTGATTATACGGCAGGTAGTTTTTAAGCCAGATGACCAACTTGTCCGCGCTAAGGGGGGGCGAATGATAATATCCCTGTACCTCGTCGCAGCCCAGCGCCCGCAGTGCCAGGAACGTTGCTCGGTCCTCCACGCCTTCCGCCAGCACGGTATAATCAAGTTGCTTAAGCATACTGATGACATGGCTGACGATGATCTGAGTGGCCCGGTCGGTGGTCAGGGCTTTAATCATGGAACGATCGAGCTTGATAATGTCCATCGGCATGTTACGTAAATAACTGATATTGCTGTAGCCGGTGCCAAAGTCATCCAGAGAGATGGTAAAACCGCGTAATTTAAGCATCTCAAGGCCATTAAGTGCCTCCGCACTTTGCAATATCCATTCTGTTTCCAGGCATTCAACCCCGAGCAGTGATGTAGTCAGGCCACGCTGGCGCATGTTGTGCTCCAGTATATCGGCAAAATCCGGTCGGGATAAATCGTCAGCGCTGAGGTTAATGGACACCGGTAAATGGATGCCTTGGGCTGACCATAGCTCAATTTGATTCAGGGCAGCGTTAATGACCCAATCGGTAAGCGGGGACATCATGGTGGTCTTTTCCAGCAGCGGAATAAACCGGTCGGGTGTGATATTGCCCAGTTCCGCGTGCTGCCACCGGAGCAGTGCCTCAACGCCGGTAACCCGGTCGTTATCCATGGCAATTTTAGGTTGAAATACGAGATAAAGCCCGGGTTTGCCATTAAGATAGGGGAATAAATCATTAATCAGCCGAAAATCCTGTTTTTTTCGTTCGTCGTCGGCCGGTTCGTAAGCCTGGGTTCTGGTTTTCCGGCTGATAGCGTCATGCAGGGCGCTGAGCGCACGGCGCAAGATTTCGGTGGGTGCCAGCCAGCCCGGCGAGAAGCTCACGTAGCCTGTCGAAATGTGCATATCAATGTTGATTTGGCTACTGATATGCGCGCTCAACCCCGATAACTGCGCGTTGAGCGCCTCGAACTGCTGGGCGTCGGCATCGTCCATAATTAGCGCAAAGCGGCCGGTGGCGAACGCATAGAGTTTGCCTTCCGATGTTAACTTGAGTCTGAGCAGACAGGCCATATCCCTGAGCATATCATCAATGACTTCCACGCCCAGCGAACGGGCAATTTCATAGGCATAAGGCATGTCAATACAGTAAATCAATATCAACCGAAAACGCCCAATAGCGCCGGACTTTTGCATCAGTTCCAGATCGGTTAATAACCGCTGGCGGTTGGGTAGCAGGGTTACTGCATCGATATAACCAATGTTGTGCCAAGCTTCCAGGAACGCCGAAATCAGCCCGGCCAACACCCGGAAAGACGCGATTTGTTCGTGGCTCAAGCTGTTCGGCTGAGTATCGAGTAGGCACAGGGTGCCGATGATGATGCCATCGCGTGATCTTAACGGTGCCCCGGCATAAAATCTGACATGGGGCGCGCCTTGGACATAAATATTGTCTTTGAATCGGCAATCAAGACGCATATCAGGACATACGACGATATCGCCGGTTGCTATGGTATGCAGGCAAAATGCGTCTTCACGGCGGGTTATTTTTAGTTGTAGCGCCAGTCCGCACGCGGCCTTGATATAGTGTTTCTCATCGTCGAGTATTGAAATGAAACTGGTGCTTATGCCCAGCATTTTGCCGGCCAGTGCGGTCATTTCTTCGAGAATTTGGTCGCGATCGTGTTCATCGGCTTTTAGCAGCTTTATCGCCGCCAAGCGTTTTTCTTCGTCATGGCTCAGATCTGTCAGCATCATCCAGGCTCTTTCAGGCTGTTCTCATTAAAGAAACATGATTAGCATCAACGTACTAACAGCATCGGCAGTGTGCCGGATTATTCCATTGAGTCGTTATGCCGCCGAATCAGTTACCCTTTGTAATAGGGTTATCGGCTAATTGAGCTGATTATTGAATGCCCGTGTGATAAATAGGCCCCTGGCGGAGATCACTGCACACCCTTTGCCGGGAACACGCGATCCCCAGACAGTCGATAGACGCCCACAGTGTGGGCGGCATATATCTGTGACGCGACTATTTTGCGTTGAGTTGAGTGGAGGCACTGCGTGGCGGCGCTTTCGTTAATGCATTACACGATGCGGTCTATAGCGTAGACACGTCATGAGCGCGGCAGCGAGGCTACAGGTGTGGTTTATCGCCATCATGACAGGATCGCCGACAGCGGACGATGACGCTCAATAGTCCATCCCAGGTGGATAATTTCCGGAAAACCTTGCATGATTTTGTTGATGTCGGCTGCCGGAAAGGCGGGATTATTTTTGGTTTTTAAAAAATCGACCAAGCGGTAAACACTTAAGGCAATGGCAAAAATCTGTTCCTTGGCAGGGTATTTATCCGTTTCATTTTTTTTACACACCGGGTTATGAATTTGCGCATAAATATAATCATTAGCAGCTTCTATAATGTGACTCAATACGATACCTGCCGTTTTTCCGTTTTTAAAATAACCACTGGGAATTATAATTTTTTCGGAATACTGATGGTATTGATCAGCTGAGAAGAGATATTTTGTTATCATTTCTACGCGTAGATTTTTCAATGCCATCGACTCAGATATTTTGTTATTGATATACACAGTTAGGTTAGAAAAACTAAAACTCATTCCTGACCGATTAGGTAATGAGATGACGATGTTTTTTTTAAAGTCGTTTTCTGCGTCCTCCAGCACGACATCTTCTGCTATGGAGAGGTCGCTAATGTGATTGATGATGTTGGCATCTGTTTTAATGTCCAGCTTAGGGTAAAGGGTGCCAAAGCGTGATGGGGCGCTTTGGCATACTGATTGCTGTGTAGCCCGGTTTATCTGATCTTTTTCTCGTTTGAACAGGGACATGTCGGCTTGGTTTTCTGATATGTCCGTCGTTATCGGTGATAAAACGATTTCATCATGATTAACCCCTGATGAGGTGGTGGTGCGCGGGATGCTGTCAAGTGATAAGCTGAAGGGTCGATTGCCCACATGGGTTAAGCCGTCTGATAAGACATTATTGCCAGGATCTGCCGTTGATGAGCACGGTGCGGGTGTCATTGGATTGGCGCTTAAAGACGGTGAATTGATCTTATCCATAATGATGTGATCCTTAAAAAATGACGAATGGATAATTTACGGTAAAAGCCTATTTACTGTCGCTTAATACTGGGTTTATTTTAATGACGAGTGATGTCTTGTTTATTTTTATATCGCATTTTCTACGACAGCACATATTAATCAAAAGTGTATTTTTTGTTTATTAATGATATGTTGCCGAACTACCGTCGTGTCTTTTTTCATGACTTGAATTAATGTCATATTTAGCAGGCGGGCCAGCAGTGAATAGTCAATATCTATAAACGTAAAATTACCTAGAGCAATGGTTTGTATCAATATGAGAGATCATAAAACAAAAGGTATAAATGTCAATTCACGGGATAAGAAATAATGTAGGCTGGTGATGAAATACGAATGCGTCCCATCAGTCACATGCAAACTAAATAAGCCATACTATACTCAAAAGGTGAGTTTTATCGCAAGTAAGCAGGGCGACAAAACGATTTTTAAGCCAATAATCGAATGAAGCATGCGGTAAAGCGACATTCCCATGCTGGCGCTTTATTTATCTGTACCGGCAAAAAGGAGAACGTTATTCATCATTCAACTCATCAGCTCCGGGCGAATGACACGACGGATAGCCTCAACGACGGTCTTGATACCCCTTTGCAGGTTTCGCATCACGAACCCGCGCCGGTCACTATCTGCGGACTGCCCGATTGCGATGTGTTCAGCCCGGCGGATCGCTACGCCGAGCTGTTTGAGGCGGTACAACTGTCGCGCATCTTCAGCGACAGTAAAACCTTTGTCGATTGCGCACCCAAAATTGACCCGGATCGTATTCTGGCGTGTTACCGCGCGTTATCTTCCCGACCCGACTTTGATCTTAAGGCATTTGTCAGCGAGCATTTTGATGTGCCTGTGGTGCATGAAAGTCACTATGTCGCCGATATCCACCAGGCGATTACCGAGCATATTGATGGGTTATGGGAGATATTGACGCGCCGGCCCGAGCAGCACCCCCGTCAATCTTCGTTACTGCCCTTACCCAAGCCTTATGTGGTGCCGGGCGGGCGATTTGGCGAGGTGTACTATTGGGACTCCTATTTCACCATGTTGGGCCTGGCCGCCAGCGGACGCACTGACCTGCTGCGTGCCATGGCGGATAATTTTGCTTTTCTCATTGATCATTATGGTCATATCCCCAACGGTAACCGGACCTATTATCTCAGTCGTTCGCAACCGCCGCTGTTTGCCATGATGGTGGAACTGTTTGAAAAACACGACCTGCAGCTTGCTGAGCGTTATTTTCCGCAGTTGCTGGTCGAATACCAGTATTGGATGAAAGAAACGAGCGTGGTCAAACCCGGCGAGGCGAGTCGCCACGTGGTGAAACTGTCGAACGGGGTGGTGCTGAGCCGCTACTGGGATGACCGCGACACGCCCCGGGAGGAGGCCTATTTTGAGGATGTGCAGACCGCACGCCGTTCATCGCGTCCCGCCAGCGAAGTCTATCGCGAGCTGCGGGCGGGGGCGGAGTCCGGCTGGGATTTTAGCTCGCGCTGGTTTGGTCAGGCCGACGATATCGGCAGTATCCGCACCACGGCCATCCTGCCCATCGACCTGAATGCCTTTATGTATCAGTTGGAAACCACTCTAACCCGCCTGGCGGAAAAAATCGGCGATCTCGCTATGGCCGGTCGTTTTCGCGATCGGGCTCAGCAGCGCCGGGGGGCGGTAGATGCCCTGCTGTGGGATGCCGATAGTGGAACCTATCGCGATTATGACTGGCGTTTGGCTAAACGGGGCGTGCTGAGTGCCGCCTGCGTTGTGCCGTTGTTTGTCGGGATGGCGAGTCAGGAACAGGCCACGGCAGTGGTAAACGTGCTGTCGGAACAACTCCTTTTCCCCGGTGGCATCATGACCTCATTGTCCGACAATCAGCAGCAATGGGATAAACCAAACGGCTGGGCGCCGCTGCAGTGGATGGCTATTGCCGGGCTGCGGCGTTATGGCGCGGATGCCTTGGCTGAAACCATCGCTACGCGCTGGCTCACGGTGGTCGGCGATCACTATAAGCAAAGCGGTAAGCTGGTGGAGAAATACGACATTTCCGGCGCGGTGGACGCCAGGGGCGGTGGCGGGGAATATCCGCTGCAGGACGGTTTTGGCTGGACCAATGGCGTGGTACGCCAACTGCTGACGCTCTATCCGCAGCATCATGTCAACCAGGCTCGGGCCGTAACGGCAGCCAAATCGATATCCGCCAGCAGCAATGATCGCGCCATTCCCGGCCAGTTCACCTAGGCCAATTACGCGGAGAGTCTTGATAAAGACAGGAAAACCGTATGAATTTTAAAGATAAAGTGGCGCTAGTGATCGACGGGAGTCTGCTGTGTAATGATGCGGAGCAGTGAGGAAAAATAAAAACGTTTAAAAAATCATGCTGCCGGTGAAAATATTTTATCCGCTGATTCGTCTACCTATGTATATAGATAACGTGGAGTAGATAAAATGAGAGATCGTAAGGGTAAAATGTTAGCCATGATCGTGGCGGCAGTTGTGGTGATGACCACGCTGGTGATGCTGTTGTGGAATGCGCTGCTGCCGGCTATTTTTGGCATCAAAAGCATCGGTTTTTTCCAAGCATTGGGGCTGCTGATCCTGTGCAAGATCCTGTTCGGCAGTTTTGGTGGCCGGGGCTTGTTCGGGCGGCATGGCCGTGAGATGCGCGAGCGCTGGATGGCGATGACACCGGAGCAACGCGACGCTTTTATCAACCAGCGCGGCGCGGGCCGTGGACGAGGTCATGGCTGCTGCACGTGGGGGCGCGGTGGCCGTGGCGATCGCCACGAACGTTTTGACCGAGACGATCGCACTGATCGCTATGAGGACAACACGCGTTCTGGCCATAATGATCCCCGCGATCGCCATGATGCCAATGAGCACTCTGACCGTGTTGATCCCAACGCTCGGCATGACGTCGGTGAACGTTCTGATCATCATGATTCGAGCGATAGCAATAAAGGTGAAAAGCCCATCGATAATGGCGACCAACGGTAATGGTTAACGCCACGCAACGACACCGCGATCTGCTGACTGCACTGCGTGGCTACCAGCGGCGCCTGCTGGCCTTTATTACCGGACGAACGGGTAGTACGGCTGATGCGGAAGATATCTATCAGGAGATCAGCTACCGCCTGATCAAGGCCGATAGTTATCTGCATCCCATTGAGCAGGTGGGTGCCTGGTTGTATCGCGCCGCTCGCAATGAGCTTATTGATCGCTCACGCAAACAGCGTGAGCTGTTATTGGACGATGACATCGACGAAGACTGGCCGGTGGGAGACGAACTGTCCGACGTGCTGTTTGGCCAGCAAAGCAGTGCTGAAGATGACTATCTGCGCCAACTGGTGTGGGAAGAACTGGCGCTGGCGCTGGCGGATATGCCTCCCCTGCAGCGGGAGGCGTTTGAAAAAACTGAACTGCAGGATTACTCGTTTAAACAGCTGGCCGAAGAGACCGGTACCGCTGTTGAAACCCTGCTGTCACGCAAGCATAAGGCAGTGCTGTTCCTGCGCCTGCGGCTGCAGGTGCTGTATGAAGGGATAACCGGCGTCTGAGCCTGGAATCTGCTTTATCTGAATATGGAGTGATTTCCCAGATCCCACTTGGCCGCGTTACGGTGATGACCACCGGTCGATCCGACGAGATAAAAACCCCTATGGGGTGATCGAATTTACCCATACCAAACGGTCAATTGATCAAATTTTGATGGATACCACCCAGCAAAGAGATTCACCGCTACGCAAGGCTACGAAAAAGGCCGCCGTGCGCGATAATGGATCAGTACGGACTCAACGCGGCGGATTTGGCGTCGGAGTTAGGTTCAAAATCCAATGTGAGCAATATCCTGAATGGGCGCCGCGCGTTGACGGTGCAGCATATCAACGTGTTGTCGACGCGTTTTAATGTGCCGGCTGAGAGGTTTATTTGATAAAGGTGCTGTAGGTTATTGACTACGTGCAGTGTCAGTTTAAAGCGATAAATAGCAAGTTAATTTTAATATTCGATGATAGTTATCAGTCTATGAAAAAATACTGAAACTACCCAAAGGACTCAGTTATAATGAACACATGAATTTTGATTTATGTTTCATTTTATGATAATTACACATTTTTCCCATCACATATATAAAATGTATGGATCTCTCGGCATATCAGTCGAAGTATTCTTATTGCTCAAAAATTCGAATGTTTAACGCCATATATCTAAGGGCAGATTAAATGTTACATGCTGCCTTTTAGAGAAATACTAAATATTTTTTCTTAATCTGCTCAATATAAATTCGCGATCCCATTTGAGGGTTTCGCCACTGTTGTCACCGTCTTCAATCATACGACACAGTGCTGCAAACTTCGACCCCGCTTCACGTTCACGTCGTGCTCGTACGGATTCCCTCAGTACCTCGCTAGGTGTAAGATAATCACCACTTTCAATTAAAGAATTTACATATTCCTGTAGCTCATTGCCTAAATCAACGGTCATTGTTCGTGTCATGTTAGCCTCCCATCTTGTCATTTCGATAATTATAAGGTTTATTCTTACAATTCATATCAATCGAAGGATCAGTTGTCATCGATTAAACAATGGCCGTTGGTATATCGATAAAAGTCAGTCCACATAAGTCGCGTGCGGTTGATCAGTTACCGGTTAATGTATTAGCTGTTATTCCGCCAGAACTTCCATATCCAACGTATGGTTAAGCAATTCCAGTCGTTCAGAGAGAATATACATTAATAGCTCTTTGACTACTGGATGAGGTATTTCAATAATGGCGTAAGCCAGAGCGCGGCAGTGATCAACGACTTCTTCGAGGGTAAGCGGGTGATGTTTAACCATGGCGCACCCCCATTACATTTACGTTGATATTTGTACGGATAGGTAGACTAATGCTGGACATAAAGCGTCTCCATTCTCAATTGGGTTAATAGTAAACATGTAACATATATGTTTGGACGCCAAGGGGAATTCGGAACGCCAATTCCGGCTACGGATTTTGCCGCAGCCAGAAGACTATACCTTACTTTTTTTTGGCAATATAGACTTAGCCATGCCTGAATGCCTAAGATTTATTTATTCGCGAAGCTCACCACAATTATCGATGCGAATTATAGCAGGAATTTTCAGCCGAATGCAAAACGAATTAATAAGATAATAATAGGAGATTATTAAATTCTAACGATGATAATTAATACATGTTATTATCTTGCTTCTTTTCGTCGCTGGTAATCCCTTTTAACTAACCGTGCCACTATTTTTTAAGGGTTATCACGGACATACTCAGCCGGCGCCTTTAGCACCGGCTCTCCCTTTCGCCGGTGGGGATAATACTGATAAAAACTGGGTTGACGGCGGACTGACCTTGCGTTAACCCTTGCCGCCGGACTTTTTCGCTGTCCTCGCCGCTGGCGGCTTGTCCAAGCCGTTAAACCGGGTCAACGCCGGTTTGGCCCGGGGATCGCGCTGTGGTCTGCCCGCCCGACGCTCGTCTATCGACACCGGCGGCACCAGGCACTCCGCACGGCGGCCGATCAGGTGGTGTTGGCCCATGGCGGTCAAGGCTTCACGGATCAGCGGCCAGTTAGCCGGATCGTGATAGCGCAGCAGGGCTTTATGCAGGCGGCGCTGGCGTTCGCCTTTAGGTACCACCACCTCTTCGCTGTCATAATCCACTTTGTCTAGCGGGTTTTTGCCGCTGTAATACATGGTGGTGACGCTGGCCAGAGGCGAGGGGTAGAAATTCTGCACCTGATTGAGCCGAAAACGGTTCTTTTTCAGCCACAGGGCCAGGTTGACCATATCCTCATCACGGGTGCCGGGGTGAGCCGAGATAAAATAGGGGATCAGGTACTGCTCTTTGCCCGCCTGGCGGGAGTAAGTGTCAAACAACTGCTTAAAGCGCTGATAGCTGCCCATGCCCGGTTTCATCATTTTGGACAGGGGGCCGGTTTCGGTATGTTCCGGCGCTATTTTCAGATAGCCGCCCACATGGTGCTCCGCCAACTCCTTGATATATCGTGGATCCTGCACCGCCAGATCGTAGCGTACGCCGGAGGCGATCAGCACTTTTTTAATGCCGGTAAGCGCCCGGGCGCGACGATAAAGTGTAATGGTCGGTTCGTGATTGGTATCCATGTGCGGACAAATTTCCGGATAGACGCAGGAGGCCCGCCGGCAGGTCTGTTCTGCCCGCGGCGATTGGCAGCGCAGCATGTACATGTTGGCGGTGGGGCCGCCCAGATCGGAGATCACGCCCGTAAAACCCGGTACGCCGTCGCGGATCTGTTCGATCTCACGCAGGATGGAGGCTTCCGACCGGCTTTGGATAATGCGGCCTTCATGTTCGGTAATGGAACAAAACGCACAGCCGCCGTAGCAACCGCGCATGATATTGACTGAGAAGCGGATCATGTCATAGGCCGGGATCGGCGAGTTGCCGTAGGCTGGATGTGGCACCCGTTGAAACGGCAGCGCAAAGACCGAATCCATCTCTTCGGTTAACAGCGGGATGGCTGGCGGGTTGATCCAGACATAATAATCACCATGCTGCTGCATCAAGGCGCGGGCACAGCCGGGATTGGTTTCATGATGCAGAATGCGCGAGGCATGGGCGTACATCACCTTGTCGTTTTTGACCTTATCAAACGAGGGCAGCAGCACATAGGTTTTTTCCCAGGGCTTGGGTTTGGGGGCCCTCATGCTGACCGGGCGCGCGGCGTTATTGGCCTCCACGGTGTGCGAGGTACAGGGCAGATCGTCGCCATAAGGATTCACCATCGGCTCAATGTGTCCTGGGCTATCAAGACGAGTGGAATCGACGCCGGTCCAGCCGGGCAGCGCCGTTTTACGCAGCACGGCGGTATTACGCACGTTGTTAATGTCGCTGATGGGTTCACCCGCCGCCAGCCGATGGGCGACCTCCACCAGCGGGCGTTCGCCGTTGCCGTAGATCAGCATATCGGCTTTGGCCTCCACCAGCACAGAACGGCGCACCGTATCCGACCAATAATCATAATGGGCAATACGTCGCAGACTCGCTTCAATGCCACCAAGGATCACCGGCACATCGCCGAAGGCGTGTTTGCAGCGTTGGGTATAAACCAGCGTGGCGCGATCCGGTCGTTTTCCGGCAAGATTATCCGGAGTGTAAGCATCGTCGTGGCGCGCCTTACGATCTGCGGTGTAGTGGTTAATCATCGAATCCATATTGCCCGCTGTGACGCCAAAAAAAGATTGGGTTTGCCTAAGCGTTGAAAGTCGGTTTTCGTGCGCCAGTCTGGCTGGGCGATGATGCCTACCCGAAACCCCTGGGCTTCCAGCATCCGCCCGACGATAGCCATGCCAAAGCTTGGGTGATCCACGTAGGCATCGCCGGTTACCAGGATGATGTCGCAACTGTCCCAGCCCAACGCATCCATCTCAGCCCGTGACAGGGGCAAAAACGGCGCGCTGCCAAAACATTCGGCCCAATAAAGCGGGTATGAAAACAACTGACGTTCGGGGAGTAGCAGGGTGGTCGGCACGGGGAACTCTTGAGCAGAGGGAATCTTTGGGGCCAGGAGTTTACCTATGTTGCCAGATAAAGATCGGAAAATTTGCGCCAAAAATGAGGCAGATCATGAAAAAAACACCGAGCGGAATCCGCATCTTTTCCGCGTAAGACGTCGGCAATGTGATGCGGTGTTTGTCCGTTATATGTGGAATGAGCATCGCAGTTCCGTCGTTCTTCATGTCCCGTATTTTGCCTGTTGAAGCACGGTATAGCTTTCTGACTTTATAGTGCGCCGATGCAAAAAACTCTCGCTCACCACGACGCGCTGTTTAAAAACTACCTCGGTGATATCACTGTAGCGCGGGATTTTCTGGACGTTCATCTGCCGCCGTCGCTGCGAGAACGCTGCGATCTCAGTTCCCTGGCAATGGTGCCGGGTTTTTTTGTCGAGGACGATCTGAGTACCCATTGCTCTGATATTTTGTACTCGCTAAAAACCCGCGACGGACCAGGTTATATCTATTGTCTTATCGAGCACCAAAGCCGGCCGGAAAAAATGATGGCATTTCGCATGATGCGCTACAGCATCGCCGCCATGCATCAGCATATTAAACAGGGTGGTAAAACGTTGCCGGTGGTCGTGCCCTTGCTGTTTTACCATGGGGAAACATCTCCTTACCCCTACAGTACCCATTGGCTGGATTGCTTTGCCGATCCTTCGCTGGCAAAATCAATGTATACCCAGCCCTTTAGGTTGATCGATACCACGGCCATGCCGGATTCGGAGATCCTGGCGCACAAGCGGGCCGCAGTACTGGAACTGTTGCAAAAGCATATCCGCAGCAAGGATATGCTGGAATGGAGTCATTCTATTGGCCGCTTGTTAAACGAGTGGCCTGTTAGTAAGGAACTGGTGCGTGCGCTGTTGTACTATATTGTGGAGTGTGGGAACACGTCGAAACCGGACCAATTTTTGCGTAATATCGCCGCCGAAGCGGCAAATAATGAGGAGGACGTAATGACTATTTCTCAGGAGTTGCAACGTGTGGGCCTGCAGCAGGGCATAGCGCAGGGAATGGAAAAGGGCGTAGAGCAGGGTGAAAAAAATGCAGCACTGCGCTTTGCTCGCCAGTTGATTTCGGACGGTATTGAGTATGCTGTGGTTAAGCGTTATACCGGCTTGTCCGATAAAGAGATCACCGCTTTAGCCAATTAATAGTGCTTCGGTTGTCAGCACAAAAGTGCCGATAGCGGCGTTGACTGGTGCCCGTCCCCATCCCGGTTTTTCGCGTGCGCAGCTTAAGCAAAAAAAGCCCACCCGTTCTGTTTGCCGAAGGGGTGGGCTTTTTAATGAATTTTTTTGTGTATATTACTGCGTTGTATTATTCAGCAGTATTGGTGTGCTGCTGGGTGCCTTGAGCGACCGGATAGGTGTTGGCATAGTTGTGATAATCACCCGCAGCGGCCATTGAAACGGCAGGTGCGATAAGGGCGGTAACAAGTGCTAGAGCGGTCAGGGTCTTTTTCATGATTGATATCCTAAGTTGTGAAGGTGAAAGCGTTTGCTTTCGATAGGATTAATATAACGCCTGTTAAGATAATTGGATATCGAATAAATTCGCTGTAGTTGTTCATAATAATTGAATGTTTTGTTTTGTCCAACACCGCAGAATCTACAACTGAGGTGGTGGCTTGGCAGCGGAGGGTGAGATATCGACGTCATGGGAATGCCTTTTGCCGCTGGCCACACGCCGGTTTATGGCATTTTTGCGTTGGCGTTTCGCGCCGCTGTCCCCTTGGCGGTTGGCACAGTACGGCCCTCCCGTTCAGTCCTAAAGTAACTCGGTGCCTCACCGATCACCCGCTTAAACGCCCGACTAAACGAGGCTTCCGATTCATAACCCAACCGTTGCGCCACCTCGGAGATGCGCGCCGAATCGCGGATGATCCACTGTCTGGCCTGATGCATACGCACCTGGGCCACGTAACGGGCTGGCGTTTCGCCCACGATGGCGGCAAATTTACTGGCGAAGCTCGAGCGTGACGCGCCCATCAGCTTGGCTAACTCACTCAGTGACCAGTCGCGCTGCGGACTGGCGTGAATCGCCGCCAACACATGGCCGATTTCGGGATTGCGCACCGCCGCGATCCAGCCGGTGGTTTGTCCACAGCCGTGTTCTACCCAGGCGCGAATGATCTGCGCTGCCAGCACATCGGCCAGGCGCGCCAGAATGCCGCAAGCCCCCACGCGTTTCATGGCCACTTCGCTGCTCATGGCTTCCAGCAGGTGCATAATGGTGGGCTCGTTTTTCAGCAAATCATTGGCGTGCATTATGTCCGGCATCATACGCATTAGCGGGTGCAGGTGGTCGAGATTAAATCGCATGGAACCGTAAAATAGCAGGCATGCTTCGTCTTCTCCGCCGGCGTTGAAATCAAAGATATTGCGGGTAAGCGCCTTACATTGCCAGCGCGGGAAGGGCTGCGCGGTGGCGTCAGGATGGCTGGCCAGCGCATGGGCGCTGCCGCGTGGCAGCAGTACGGCGTCCCCCGCGCTCAGTTGCACCCACTGTTGATCAGGGGTCAGCAGTGAGCAGCCATTTTCCGCGACAAACACAAAACAGGCTTCCTGGCGAGCCGGAAAGGTAAACGCCCAGGGGGCGGCAAGCTGGCAGCGACCGTATTCCACTCCATCCAGCCGCAGGCCTTGTAGCATGTCGGTTAAAGGATCGTTGGAAAAATGCGGTGTTGATTTGGACGAATGGCTAAGCATTATGGCTTTTCCAGCATGGATGTTCCAAGTTATGGACTGTACCATCCAGACTTACTGTTGAAAAGATCCCTGGAAAGTTTATGTCCGAAAAGTCTTGCATCGACGCGTTAGCCCTCGACTGTGCCGGTGGTCGTGTTGAAGGTAACCTGATCATGGCCGCTTGGAACGCGGTATTGTCCTTGTCCATCGGCGTGTTTGCGCTGGTCACGGCGGAATTTCTCCCCGCCAGCCTGTTGACGCTTATCGCCACGGATCTGGGCATTTCAGACGGTGTCGCCGGCCAGGCGGTCACTGCGACAGCGCTGGTGGCGGCGCTTGCCGGGCCGGCAGTCGTGATCGGTACCGGTCGTATCGACCGGCGCCGGGTGGTGTGGGGCCTGACGCTGCTGCTGGTATTGTCGAATTTGCTGGCGGCGTTCGCGTCTTCGATCTGGGTGCTGCTGGTATCCAGGGTGATGCTGGGTGTGGCGCTGGGCGGCGTGTGGTCACTGGTGGCGGCGCTGGCGCTGCGTTTGGTGCCCACCCGGTTATTGCCGCGGGCGATGATGATTATTTTTACCGGTGTGTCGGCGGCTACGGTGTGCGCGCCGGCGCTAGGCGCCTATCTAGGTAATTTGTGGGGCTGGCGCGCGACCTTTTTGGCTGCCGGTGGGCTCAGTCTGCTGGCACTGCTGACCCAACTGCTGACCTTGCCGCGCTTACCGCCGGCGGACGTTCCTAGCCTGAACACCTTCTGGCTGCTGCTGCGTCGGCCGGGTATTCGCGTCGGGCTGGGCGCCGTGTTATTGGTGATTTCAGCACATTTTGCCGGTTTTACCTATATTCGACCTTTCCTCGAGCAGGTGTCCAGAATGGATGTCACTGCTATCTCCCTGGCGCTGTTGGCCTTCGGCGTGGGTGGGTTCTTGGGTAACCTCGCCGGCGGTTTTATTGCCGAACGCAGCCCTCGGTGGTCAATCGTCCTGGCGGCATTGATGCTTGCCGCCATGGCTTTATTGTTGCTGATCTATGGGGCATCGGGCGAGCTAGCGCTGGTGGCGACGGCGGCCTGGGGTTTTGCTTTTGGCGGTATTCCGGTGGGTTTTCAGACCTGGAACACCCTGGCGGCGCCGGATCATGCGGAAACTGCCGGCGCCTTACTGGTCACCACGTTCCAAATCGCCATTTCCCTGGGCGCGGTGGTGGGTGGCCTGCTGGTAAACGGTCGGGGCGCGCCTGGCGCCATCGGCTACAGCGCCCTGGCGGCACTGGCCGGTGGGCTAGTGATGTTCTTGTTTGGCCGCCATAAACCCCACCGGCCAATATGAGCCGCTGGGTCAAACGGCCCGAACCGTCAAACCCACCCGATGACAATGTGTTTAAGTTTGACGGTACCCCATTATCGTAGTCCCCAACAGTTGGTTAAGGCCGCGCGGGCCATCCGCGTCACGCAAAGGAACCCATCTCATGAAAATAGGCATAATAGGGGCCGGCTATGTTGGCCGCGCTTTAGCCGCTATGGCGGTAAAACAGGGTCATGATGCCATGATCAGTAATTCACGTGGCCCGCATACGTTATTTAGCGACGCCGCAATGTTGGGCTGTAAAATCGGCACTATCGACGAAGCGGCGCAGTTTGGCGATATCGTGATCGTTGCTGTTACGTTCAAATATTATACTGCGGTACCCGTAGGACGGGTGGCGAATAAAATCGTTATCGACACTAATAACTATTACCCGCAACGTGATGATGCTTTTGAAGCACTGGACAATGGCTCCACGACCAGCAGCGAGTTGCTGGCGGCTCATCTGCCGGAGTCCACGATCGTCAAGGCGTTTAATGCCATCAGAATGACCGATATCGAACGTGACAGCCAGCCAACCGGTTCATTTGACCGCCGGGCACTACCGTTATGTGGTGATGATCTTGATGCCAAGCGTAAGGTGAGCGATCTTTACGATCAATTCGGTTTTGATACGGTTGACGTTGGCCCGCTGGCCGAAGGCTGGCGTTTCCAACCCAATACCCCAGCGTACTGTGTACGTTTAAATAAGACGTGGCTGCCCAAAGCCCTGGCGGAGGCGGTTCGTTAGGCTGCCTGCGCCCAGGCGTTTTTTGATTTTATCGAACACCAGGCGCAGGACTTTCAGCCGTGCTGATCACGCATTGATGCCGCCATCAACGTTGATGCCGGTGCCTGTGATATGGCTTGCCGCAGGACCAGCCAGGAACGTCACGGCTGCGGCAACGTCCACCGCGTTGCCATAATGACCCAGCGCAATGAACTGGCGCTGCACGTCGGCATTTTCGCCGTCGGCGGGGTTCATGTCGCTATCGGTCGGACCTGGATGTACCAGATTCACGGTAATGCCGCGTGGTCCTAAATCTCGGGCCAAACCACGCGTCAGCGATAGCAGCGCCGATTTGGTCATTGCATACACGCTGATACCCACCATGGGTACGCGTTCAGCCAGGCAACTGCCGATATTAATAATGCGGCCACCCGTGCCAAGATGCGCCAACGCCGCCTGGGTAGCCACCACCAGGCCGCGAATATTAACATTGATCATGGCATCGATATCCTCCAGCGCCATTTCTTCCAGCAGGCCGCCGCGCGCAATGCCCGCATTATTCACCAGAATATCCAATCCACCCAGCGCGGTCACGGCTTGGCTGACGGCGTCGCGGACCGCCGCCGGGGATGCACTGTCGGCCTGGATAGCCACCGCCTTGCGGCCCAGCGCGTCGATTGCCCTGACGACTTCTTGAGCTTTATCCGCTGATTTTTCATAGGTTATCGCTACATCGGCGCCCTCTTGCGCCAGCAGTAGCGCCATTGCCTTACCCAATCCGCGACTGGCACCGGTGACCAGCGCGCGTTTATTTACCAGAGTGTTCATCATCGCTTCCTATTTATGTGTTAATCGATACATAAAGACAATAAACAAAATTGTATCCCGGCGTCAACCGGATTATCATATCGATTGGCACAGAATGAATAAGGCGATATTTTCATGGCGGCAAGAGGGCGTCCTAGAAGCTTTGATCGTGAGGCGGCGCTGGCCGCAGCGATGAAAGTGTTCTGGCAACAGGGATACTCCGCGACATCAATGGCGGATCTTTATGCGGCGATGGGCATCAACTCGCCCAGTTTGTATGCTGCCTTTGGCAGTAAGGACGATCTTTATCTGGAAGCGATTGCCCACTATGAACACGTAATTGCTCCGCAGATCTGGTCGCCGCTAGGTAAGGCGGCCAGCGCGCGCGAAGCAGTACGGCAATGGCTTAAATGTTCCGCGAAAATACTGACTCAGGATGACTTCCCCCCAGGTTGCATGGTGGCCTTGTCAAGCGTCGCCAGCGAAGGCAATGCGCGGTTGGGCGCTGTGGTAATACGTTCTCGTCAGTGGGGAATTGATATACTTCGTGGTCGACTCGAGCAAGGCGTTCAGAAACGGGAGTTGCCGGCGGGTACCGATACAGAGGCGCTGGCGCGACTGTACGTGGCGATTCAGCAGGGGATTTCGATCCAGGCCCGTGACGGCGCGAGTTTTGCCATTCTGGATGCGGTAGCGGATAGCGCAATGGCCTTGTGGCCAGCGTAACGTGGGGACGTGCTAGTTATCCGGCCGGGGAGTGGTCGCGTGTTTGCCGTTCACACTAAGGTGGTGTGTCCGTGTTGTTTTACCTCGTCTTGTTGGTTGATGCTTACACTTTCTTAACGGTTATTTCGCGTTTTCTTTGTTGATACAGCGCTAAATGTTTCTTCCACTGGGCCGATAACCAGCTAAGTATATTGTTACAGGAGGAAACTATGTCCAATACTATTACGTCATCTATCTCAGCGAGCTCATCGGGTGGGGGCAACAACGTTGCCTCACAAATTAAAAATATCACTCAGCAGATCACCAAACTGACTAAGCAACTCAATAACTTATCAAAATCCAGCGCGACTGCGGAACTAAAGAAACAACAGCAACAATTGCTTGAAGTGCAAATCAAAATGTTGCAAGCGCAGATTGCCCAATTGCAGCAACAACAAGCGCAAAAGGTAACGGCAAAACAAGACAGCATCGCGCCCACGGAAACGAAGATCGACGGTGTCAACAACAAAACTGATACTAATCAGGTGGATGTTTATATCTAAAGGCGTGACTTGTCTTGCCTGTGCCACATTAGGGCGAGGTGGGGCGGGTTAATGTCGGCGAATGCCCTTTATCTGCTGATGTTAGGTATAGATAGGTTTCATGTGCACCAATCCAGGTCGGCAATCTCTTGTCGGCCTTTATCGATGAACGTAAGCCTCTGGTGGTGGGTGATGACATGTTATCGTCGCCTTTTTCATCGATTAAGTCGTCTAATGTGACATAGCAATAATCTTGAAAAATAGTCTATTGACTTACCGTTGGAAAAGGGTAGATTAAATATCAACGCAGGCACAATCGGTAATGAAGTTTAATTAAGCCTACGTTCCATTGAATATGCGATAATGGCCATGTAGCAATAAGATATTCACGTCCCGAAGGTTGAGTTTGTGATAAGGCAAATAACGTGAATGATGTAACGCTATGTAACAAATCAGTATAATCGCATTAGAGGGTGAGTCATTTGTAGACGCGATGAAGTAAGGTCTTGTAGTTAGTTAATATTCACGTCATGAAGGCCAAGTTTGTGTTAAGGCAAATAACGTGAATGATGTAAAGCCATGTAATGAATCAGTAAAATCGCATCTGAGGTTAAGTAGTTTGTAAGTGCGATGAAGTAAGGTCTTGTAGTTAGTTAATATTCACGTCATGAAGGCTGAGTTTGTGTTAAGGCAAATAACGTGAGTGATGTAAAGCCATGTAACAAATCAGTAAAATCGCATCTGTGGTTAAGTAGTTTGTAAGCGCGATAAAGTAAGGCCTTGTATTTAGTGAATATTCGCGATTGTGGGGTTGTAACCAGCTAATTGAGGATTTCGCGAAGACGGTAAGGTCATGCTACAAAAGTATATATCGCGATGGGTGATGTACTAGGTTGGTCAGTAGCATCTGAGCTGATTAACAAATAGAAGTGTCGGGATTTCCCTTAGTTTAGTAAATATATCGGAGGAACGTTCGTTATAGATACTCGATATTTCCGTTGTGAAGATGTACATCGTATGAAGTTCGCTTTACTCGTTGAAGTTATTAATGTTAAAACCTAAAATTGTACCACACTAAAAAGCCTTGACCTCAACGTCAAGGCTTTTTCATTTGTGTGGTGGTAGGGTTTAATCGTGGTGCTGGCTGGGCACCGACAGGAACCACTGGACCCGTTGGTGGATTAGGCCGCCGCTGCTGGCGGTGAGGGTCTAGTTTGTCCCTCGATAATGTCGTTTACGCAGGCGGCAATATAAAAGTCGCTCCGAACGCAGTACCTATGGCTAACGTGGTATAGATCAGCGCTTTACTTAACGCGTTTATTAGGATGACGGGCTGGTTGGAAACATCGGCTAGGCGTTGGATCATATTGCAATCGTCATGACTGCCATCAATAAAGAGGGGAGGCTTCTCGGGCACAGATTTTATTTTTTGGCGTGTTGTCGCAATATAGGTTATAGATCTCGGTCATAGGTTATTATTATGTTATTAATATTCCATTATACATATCAACAAGCAATCCAAGACTAGAGTAATTTATAATAGCCAATAACGATACACAACCTTATCCCGAACTTTTTTTATTTTCTTATCTCCGATTTATCGCCGCGCCATATTCATTTTTTGCCATTGTATCGATTGACCTCACGCACAGTAAATCGCCTGCGCCCTGTATCGGTCAAGCCATCTTAACATTGAGGTGGCCGATTTGGCGGTGAATCCGGCCAGTAAGGTTTTGGCCGGGTTGTTTAGCCGCCGCGCAATGCGGCCGATGAATCATCGGGATACTGGTCGATTAGCCGATGGGCATGACCTGGCGATCCATCTGTTCATTGATCACTTCCGCCATGGCCAAGTAGATGGCACTCGCGCCGCAGAATAAGCCGATATAACCGGCCGCTACGATGATGGCATGATTGCCGGTGATATTGCCGGCGCAGAGCATGGCGAACAGCACCGTCAGACTGCCGAATACAATCTGCAGGGCGCGGCTGGCGCGCAAGGTGCCGAAAAACATAAATAGCGTAAATATGCCCCATAGCCCTAAATAGACCCCGAGGAAAACCGCATCGCTGGCGTCGGCCAGGCCCATGCGCGGCAACAGTATTATCCCTACCAGACTCAGCCAAAACGCGCCGTAGGAGGTAAATGCCGTGGTGCCGAAGGTATTGCCATGTTTATATTCCATAATGCCGGCAATGATTTGTGCAATGCCGCCGTAAAAAATGCCCATACTGATAATAATTGAGGTCAGTGGAAAGAAACCGGCATTATGCAGGTTGAGTAAAATGGTCGTCATCCCAAAGCCCATAAGTCCCAGCGGACCGGGGTTCGCTAACGTATTGGTATGCATATATCCTCAGCAAAAAGCAAAGCAAAATGGAGTGGATTGACCCTTCTGTTTCGCGCCAACTGGCGCGGACAAGCGGTCCGTCCGGTGGTGAGCCGCGGCATCATAATGAGATTGTCCGGCTGAAGCAATGCCATAGAGTAGCACTTCACGATTTTTACTTCGCTGAAGGAAAAAAGGTGCGCCAAAGCGCACCAGTAATCTGCCAACGGTCAGTAGGGTCGGGATACGTTATCCCTTGCCTTTTACGCTACTGATAAATGTTTGCCGTGCCGACGTTGATCCAAGCCGCTCTGCCTCATTGAGCAATTTTAGCGCTTTATCAATATTGCCGTCGTTCACTGCCTGTTTGATCGACTGGTTGAAATAGCTTTCAGTATCGTTAAGCACCGGGGCGGCGGGTGCCATGGTTGTGGTGGCCGCGAGCGGTTGGGCCGTGCCCACCACTACCGGTGCAGGTGAAGGGGAGGAAAACGGCTGGCCGATCATGATATTACTGCTATTTTGTTCGGTAACAACTTCAACTTTGATCTTCCCGGTACCGGCATGGTGGGCGATGGGGTCCGGGATAGACGGTGCTGAGGTGCCGATGCCTTCGGCATAGGCTTTAGCCGGGTTGGTGAGTGTGGTGGTGCCGGCGAGATCCTGGCGGGTGGTATAGATGAGCAGATAGATTTGCTGTTGGCCCAGTGCTGGCGTGAGTTTCATCGTGCCGCTCAGGCGTTCGCCCGCTGTCATACCCGGTTTTTGATAAGGGAAATAGCTGCTGGGGAAAAAAGCTGCCGGGCGCAGTTGTTCATCTAGAATCAGAACGTTGGGCACAAAGACCTGACCGTGGTCGACAATGCTGCTGAGTGTAATGTCCAGCGTGCCGCGATTGGCCGGCAGGGTAAACGCCGCTACCGCACCCTGGATATTTCCTTGTGAAAGCCGTGGAGAAGCGGAATCCAACGTGATGTTCTTGCTCGACGGGGGTATCAGCGCGTCCCATGGTAACTGTTGTAATGCCGATGGCGATAACGACGGTGCCACCGCGATATTTTCCGATCCTAACCGGGGGGCGGCGTGTGCCGCCGCAGGCGACCCTATGATCAAGGCTGCCGTCAAACAGAGTGTCAGTATGTTCTTATTCATTATTATATTCCTGTAAGCAAGATCACCGATACGGGGTAGGCAATACCCCATACCGGTTAAGGAAAGCTACGGGTTCAGAACAGGTATTATTTCCACCAGGCTTCAAACTGGACGCCGAAGGTCACTTCATTGTCTTTGCCGCGGCTGAACGTTGTGGCGCTGGTGTCGTTGCGCGCCAGGCCGGCATCGTCATAGCCCCATTTTTCATTCCAATTCGCATAGGTGGCAAACAGGCGGATGGCCGGACGCGACCAGATGCTGCTGCCGGCTTGCCACTGCTGTGCCAGGGTGACTTTATATTGGCCGTTGCGATCGCCGGTTTCCTGGGATTTAACATTGTCGTAGCCCAATTCCAGTAGTGTGCTCATGATCGGTGTCCATTTGTACATGGGGCGGATGCCCGCGGTGTACCAGGTGGTGCCGTTATGATTATCACGATCCACATTCTGGTACATGGCCACGTACATCAATGACCATGTGTCGTTGAAATCCAGTGCACCGTGATCCAATACCCGCAGCATGCTGCCGTTATTATCAATACTGGCGCCTTGTGAGCGGCCGTTATTGTCTGACGTCATGGAATCGGTGGCATATTGCAAAACCACTTTGTTAAAGCCGTTAAACATGCTCTGGGTATGTTCGGCGGTGAGCATATAACCGTCTTTCGACGCGCCGTCGGCCAGGCTGTAACCGTCCTGGGTGTTGGCGCTGCCGTAATCCACCCCAATTTCCAGTTTGCCGCCAGGGTTGGTGTTCAGTTCCGCCAAACGGACGTCAAAGATGTCGTTGACGGTGGCGCGTTCTTCTCGTTGTTGATCGATCCAGCCGTAGGAACCACCGCTTTCCCCGTCGCGGGTGACTGCCAGGGACAACTTACCGAAACCGAGGTCTATATTTTCCAGACCGGCACCCGGGCCGGACACGTCCCAGTAGTAGAAGTCGATCATATGGACGTCGTGGCGCTGGTAGAACCGTTTACCTGCCCAGAGCGTGGCGCCGGGCAGCGAGTCAATGATATTTTTGCCTTGGACGTTCACTTCGCGAAAGCCCGGAGTGACCGATTCCCAGTCGCTTTGTTGCGAAACGGAATAAGCGAGGTTGGTATCGAAATAAAAGCTTTTATCACCCTCTTTCCACAGCTGTTGGCCCAATTTAAGCTCAGCGTAGGTTTCACATTCATTGCCTAGACGGTATTTACTGGCGGCGCCGGTTGCCTGAAAGCACTGTTGCTCGCCGCCGCTGCCGGTCCAGCCGATACCGGAACGGGCGTAGCCCGCGAAGTCTACAGCCATCGCTTGTGCTGAAAGCGCGCCACCGAGGATTGCCACTGACAAAGGTAAAATACGTAGGTTAGTCATTATTTTCTCCTGATTATTGTTGCCTGCGAACAGGCAGACTTAGACGCCCGGTTCCTGGTGTAATCGCCGGCAGGCGCTACCATCCTCTCGAAATAAATGGCAACGCTGGGGCGGCAGGCCGATAGCGAATTGGGCACCCTCGGTGACCAACACCACGTCGTTTTGACGGTAGACGAGGTTGAGGCGGATGGAGGGAATTTGAATATGGATCAGGGTTTCATACCCCAGTTGTTCCACGACTTGCACCACACCCTCCAAGATGACATCGGCGATGGTGCTTGCCTGCAGATGCTCCGGTCGGATACCTAGGGACATATTGGCGCCGACCGCTACCCGACTGCTTTCCACCGGCAGCCAGACTTTTTGGTTGTTAGGCAGTTCAACCTGTACCTGGTCGATGGCGATGGCAGTGACTTTTACCGGTAGGAAGTTCATTTTGGGTGAGCCGATAAAACCGGCGACAAAACGATTGGCTGGGTAGTGATACAACTCTAGGGGTTTGCCGACCTGCGCCACACGACCCCCTTCTAGCACGACGATTTTGTCGGCCAGCGTCATGGCTTCGGTTTGGTCATGGGTGACATAAATCATGGTGCGTTGCAGGCGCTGGTGCAGGCGGGAAATCTCGATACGCATTTGCACGCGCAGTGCGGCGTCCAGGTTCGACAGGGGTTCGTCAAGCAGGAATACCTGCGGTTCCGCCACCAAGGTGCGACCAATGGCCACCCGCTGCCGTTGACCGCCGGACAATGCTTTGGGGCGACGCTCCAACAGGTGCCCAAGCTGGAGGGTGTCCGCGACCTGATTAACGCGGCGATCAATGTCGTCTTTTTTGACATGGGCCAACTTCAGGCCAAAGGACATATTGCCGGCAACGGACAGGTGCGGATACAGCGCGTAGGACTGGAATACCATTCCTACCCCGCGTTCGGCGGGCGGCACCTCGTTCATCCGACGATCGTTAATTTTCAGTTCGCCGGAGGTGATCTCTTCCAACCCGGCAATCATCCTCAATAATGTGGATTTTCCGCAACCCGACGGGCCAACGAACACCACAAATTCCCCCTCGGCGATCTCCAAATTGATGTCTTTGGCGATCACGTTCTCACCGTAACTTTTGCAGATATTTTTCAGAGTAACGTTTGCCATAGGTGTATATTCCTGCCTGTTATTACTCTGCCCACCGGCGTTGCGGTGATGGCAGGTTGATCAATTGATGGCCAGTGTGAGTGAAGTGCGCCGGACATAAATCATCCGGTAGGTTTTTTTTTAAGGGGGAGTCGTGGGGAGGACGGGAATGTGGTTTCCCGTCACCGGGGGCAGCGTGACAGAGAAAAGCGTGACAGTCGTTGCAAATATGTAGTCTGTTTTATGTGCGATAGCACGCAAATCACCCAGGAGTGTTATTGCGATCACATTGGGAGATGTGGGGGCGTAGGGTGGAGGAGGATGAGGGGGATAACAATTGTGCGCAGTATAGCGGTTGTGTCAATTCCCAGCGATCCCGCGCCGTCGGATCCTCGCTAAAAGTAAGGAAGGATAGAACTATGGCTAGCATGAAATCCGCTATATGTACCCTGACGTTGTCCGCCGTGATGTCGGTGATGGCCTGTTCTTCAGCCTTTGCCAAAATAGAAGAAGGTCGGTTGCTGATTTGGATCAATGGCGACAAAAGTTATAATGGCTTGGCAGAAGTGGGCAAGAAGTTTGAAAAGGACACTGGCATCAAGGTGACGGTGGAACACCCCGACAAGCTTGAAGAAAAATACCCCCAGGTCGCGGCAACCGGCGACGGTCCCGACATTATCTTTTGGGCGCACGATCGGTTTGGTGGTTATGCTCAATCCGGCCTGTTAACGGAAGTGACCCCCGACAAGTCCTTTCAGGATAAGCTATTCCCTTTCACCTGGGACGCGGTGCGCTACAACGGCAAGCTGATTGGCTATCCCATCGCGGTGGAAGCCTTATCGCTGATTTACAATAAAGATCTGATCGCCACGCCGCCCAAAACCTGGGAAGAGATCCCCGCATTAGATACCAAGCTGCGGGCCAAGGGTAAAAGCGCCATCATGTGGAACCTGCAGGAACCCTATTTTACCTGGCCGCTGATCGCGGCCGACGGCGGTTATGCCTTTAAGCATGAAAATGGGGGGTATAGCACCAAGGATGTGGGTGTCAATAATGCGGGCTCCCGCGCTGGCCTGCAGTTTATTGTCGATTTGGTCAAAAATAAGCATATCAACGCTGATACGGATTATTCCGTTTCCGAAGCCGCCTTTAATAAAGGGCAAACCGCCATGACTATCGACGGGCCTTGGGCGTGGGGGAATATGGAGAAAAGCGGCATCCATTACGGTGTAGCGGTGTTGCCGACGTTTAAAGGCCACCCTTCCAAGCCGTTTGTCGGTGTGTTGAGTGCCGGGATCAATGCCGCCAGTCCGAATAAGGAACTGGCGAAGGAATTTTTAGAAAATTACCTGCTGACCCGAGAAGGTCTGGAAGCCATGAACAAGGACAAACCCCTTGGCGCGGTGGCGCTGAAAAGCTATCAGGCAGAATTGTCCAAGGATCCGCGCATCGCTGCCACGATGGAAAACTCGCAGAACGGGGAAATTATGCCGAATATTCCGCAAATGAGTGTCTTCTGGTATGCCGAACGCAGTGCCGTGAAGAATGCCATCAATGGTAAACAAACGGTCCAGCAAGCACTGGACGGGGTGAAAGCCCGTATCACCAAATAACCTGTCGGGTATCGGGCGGCCTTGAGCCGCCCGGTTTACTCATCAGGTCGACAGATTGGTTTTTTGTGGTCATCCGTCGTAATAGGAAGGGTTATGTCTGATATTTATCCTGGCATGGTCGCGACCAAACACCCGCGTTGGTGGTGTCATCGCGGGATCAAATGGTTGTTGATTAGCGTTGTCGCATTATTGATTGCCTGGTTGGTGATCGCCATGTACGTACGCGGCGAATATTTGTTTGCCATATTGTCGCTTACCCTGGCCAGCACCGGGTTGTATGTTTTCGCCAGCGGTCGGGCATACGCCTGGCGTTATGTTTATCCTGGTCTGGCGGGTATGGGGTTGTTTGTCTTGTTTCCGCTGGTGTGTACCGTCGCCATTGCGTTTACCAATTACAGCAGTGTTCATCAGTTAACCTTCGAACGTGCCCGAACGGTGTTGCTTGAACAGCAGAACCTGTCCGGCAAGCCTTATAATTTCGGCTTATATCCAGTGGGGAATCAATGGCGGCTGGCGCTTACCCTTCCGGCTGGCGGCTGGCTGGTCTCACCAGCGTTCTCCTTTGCCCCCGACAAGGCGCAAATCTTACCGATGACCGCCTCACCCGAGGCGCCGGTGGGGGAACGGGCGACGTTGCGTGGTATTACACAAAATCGCCTGGGGCTGGGTCAGTTGGTGTTGCAATTACCCGACGACACCCGTGTGCGCATGAGTTCGTTGCGGCAATTTTCCAGTTTGCAGCAGCGATACATTCCCGGGGATGGGCTGCGCTTGACCGATAGCCTGACCGGTGTGGTGTACCGACCGGATAACAGCACCGGTTTTTACCGTGCCGTGGGCGCCGATGGTCGGTTCGGCGACAATAAGCTCAGCCCTGGATATACCGTCTCGGTGGGATGGCATAACTTTCTGCGAGTATTGAATGACCAGGGTATCCAAAAACCGTTTCTTTCGATCTTCGTCTGGACGATCGTGTTTTCCTTGCTCACGGTAGTGCTAACCGTCGCGCTCGGGATGGTGCTGGCTTGCCTGGTGCAATGGGAAGCCCTGAAAGGCCGGGCTATCTATCGGATGATGCTGATCCTGCCTTATGCCGTGCCTTCTTTTATTTCCATCCTGATCTTTAAGGGGCTGTTTAACCAGAGTTTTGGCGAAATCAATATTGTGCTGCATGCTTTATTTGGTATACAGCCTAGCTGGTTTAACGATCCGACCCTGGCACGGGTGATGCTGGTGGCCATCAACACGTGGTTGGGATATCCCTATATGATGATTCTGTGCATGGGATTGTTGAAATCCATTCCGGACGATTTGTATGAAGCCTCGGCCATGGACGGTGCGGGACCTTTCCAAAACTTTTTCCGTATCACTTTACCCATGTTGATCAAACCTCTGACGCCGCTAATGATTGCCAGTTTTGCTTTTAACTTTAATAACTTTGTTCTAATCCAACTGCTGACCAATGGCGGACCTGACCGTATCAACGCGACTACGCCGGCGGGTTATACCGATTTGCTGGTGAGTTATACCTATCGTATTGCCTTCGAGGGTGCCGGCGGACAGGACTTTGGCCTGGCGGCGGCGATTGCCACCATTATCTTTTTATTGGTGGGTGGCCTGGCGTTGCTTAACCTGAAAGCGACCCGTATGACATTTGATTAAGGAGCTCTATCGGTGGCTATTGTTCAATCAACCTCGCATCATATCCGGCTGGTGGCGACGCATCTGCTGCTGCTCGGTTTTATTGCCATGATCGTGTTCCCGCTGCTGATGGTGTTGGCGATTTCACTGCGGGTCGGCAATTTTGCCACCGGCAGCCTGATCCCCGAGCATATCTCCCTGGAGCACTGGCGGCTGGCGTTGGGATTTAGCGTGCGGCAAGCGGACGGCAGCATTACCCCGCCACCGTTTCCGGTGTTGTTGTGGTTATGGAACTCCGTTAAGGTGGCGTCGATCACCGCCGTGGGTATCGTGGCGCTGTCCACTACATGCGCCTACGCGTTTGCCCGCATGCGGTTTTGTGGTCGCAGCGTGCTGCTCAAAAGTATGCTGATTTTCCAGATGTTCCCCGCAGTACTGTCACTGGTGGCGTTGTATGCGTTGTTTGACCGGCTTGGGCAGTACCTGCCGTTTATCGGTCTCAATACCCATAGCGGCTTAATATTTGCCTATCTGGGGGGCATCACGCTGCACGTCTGGACCATCAAAGGCTATTTTGAAACCATCGACGGGTCACTGGAAGAAGCGGCTTCACTCGATGGTGCCACCCCCTGGCAGGCGTTTCGGCTGGTGCTGCTGCCGCTGTCGGTGCCGATCCTGGCGGTAGTGTTTGTGCTGTCGTTTATCGCGGCGATCACCGAGGTTCCCGTTGCGTCGCTGCTACTGCGCGACGTGAACAGCTTTACTCTGGCGGTGGGCATGCAGCAGTACCTCAATCCACAAAACTATTTGTGGGGTGATTTTGCTGCTGCGGCAGTACTCTCGGCCATTCCGATTACCTTGCTGTTCTTGTTGGCTCAACGCTGGCTGGTGAGTGGCCTTACCGCCGGGGGTCTTAAAGGTTAACCCGATGTTATTGCTGTTGTTGTTGTATCTAGGTCCTGTGTCTTTGGCGACGTCATGTCGCCTTTTTTTTGCCGATGGTCTTTCTTTCATCGGCGTTTCCTGCCGGTCTTTAACCGGGTGAAATCGCATTGACTCACGCGGGGTGGATTGAATCAATCTTACCACCCCAGTTCATGCAAAAGGATTTTGATGACATTTCGGTTCTCCTTTTACTGCGAGCGTTTTGTCTCCCGGATCTCCGGGGGGGTCACTCCTTTCCTCATATTATCTGGAAAGTAGTCACAGATGAAGTTGATGAATGCGCTTATTTTCGGGCTGACGAGGCGGCGTGAAGCATGTAATACCCAAGCTTCAATAATGGGCTGGGTCGACATACCCCAACTCACCAGCCGCCCGGTTTCGATGTCATCAGCAACGATGGTCATAGGGATCAGTGCAGCTCCTGCTCCTGCATATACCGCATCGCGGATCGAAATTGGGGATGACAGCCGCAGCACGGCTTCAGGGTAAAATAGTCTCGTTCGGCCATCCAGAGGATCGACCACTGACCACACGTCGTCATCACCGGTACCTGTACGCATTACGGCAGGAAAAGTTGACGCCGCGATGTTATCGGCTCCCGCTGCAGGCTGAGGCAGTGTCGGTGGTGCCACAAGGATCAGTCGGTTGCGTAGAAAACAGCGGCCGACAAGCTTGTCCTGTGGACTGGGATTAGCCCGAATAACAACGTCATATTCATCGGCAAACAGGTCGACAAACCTGTCCTCGGTTGTCACTTCAGGGACCACATCAGGGTAGGCTTTGATAAACGCGGAAATCAGAGGCCCGAGCGTCCAATTGGTAAAAAGTAGCGGGGCGCTGATCCGCAGGCGTCCACCGGGCCGGCCAAGCCCTGCTTTTACGTCCTGCAACGCTTCTGCAATCGCACCAAACTGCGAGTCGGTGCGTGCATGCAGTACGGCACCTTCATCCGTCATGCGCAGCGGACGAATTCCGCGCTCAATAAGGCGTACTCCAAGGCTTTCTTCCAGCTCTCGCACCCGTCTCGACAGCGAGGCTTTTGACTGCCCCGTGGCTCGGCTCGCTGCCCCAAAGCCTCCGTACTGGATGACCTGATTAAAGTCAGAAACTGCCGTCATGTTCATAACTGTTCCTTTAATGAGACGATATGTCTTGATTCTACCACTATGCATCTGAAAGTGATTCAACTAGGCTTCAGTTACAGGGAAAAACGCGTGGCATCAACCTGCGACGTTCCTGATGAACTTATTCCTGAAAACTGATTTACGAACTCATCGGAGTACATCATGAGCATACTTGTTACCGGAAGTACCGGCCGCATCGGCACCGAAATTATCAGTCAGTTGGCAAAAAGCGGTGAAAAAATCAATGCGCTGACGCGATCACCGAAAAAGGCAACTTTTCCTGCAGGCGTCACCGCCGTTGGCGGTGATCTGCTGGACGCTGATGCCATGCGCCAAGCCCTGAACGGCGTGAAAACGCTCTTTCTGCTCGTCAGTAATGCCCCGGATGAACTGACCCAGGCCATAAATACTCTCGGTCTGGCGCGGGACGTTGGTGTACAGGGCATCGTCTATCTATCCGTGGCGCGCAGCGAAGAATTTACCGACGTGGCGCATTTCACCGGTAAATTCGCTGTGGAAAGGATGATTGAACAATTAGATTTACCCGCGACCATCCTCCGCCCGTCGTACTTTTTCCAGAACGATGTCTTGCAAAAGGAACCGTTACTGAATGCCGGGCTGTACGTTTCGCCGGTAGGTAATAAAGGCGTGTCAATGGTGGATGTTCGTGATATTGCCGATGCTGCCGTTATCGAATTGATCCGCCGTCATCGGTCGACGCGTCCACTGCCGCGCGAAATCTACGAGCTGTCCGGCCCCGACAGCCTGACTGGCCAGGGGCTGGCCGCCATTTGGGCGCAAGCGCTTGACCGTGATGTGTCCTATGCAGGTAACGATCTTGATACCTTTGAGCAGAACATCAAGGCTCATGCCCCCGCCTGGAAAGCGTACGACATGCGCGCAATGATGCGGCGCTATCAGACTGACGGTGCAGTTGCGCCGCAGGCGGATATAGCACGACTGACCGATTTGCTTGGCCGTGCACCGCGAAACTACCGCGACTTTGCGCTGGAAACAGCTCGCCAGTGGAAAGCGAAGTAGCCTCCTGTGCGCCTTTTTGAAACCAGGCGTCTGGCTGCAGGGTTCAGGCACCAGATAGTCTGACTACCCCAGGTTAAGGAACACCCGATGAGTGCATCGTACATATTGTTTGTTGGCCAGCGCGGCATTGCCTTCGGCGGCTGGCGGTGACAGAGTATGTGAATGATCTGGACGTGGTGCAATGCGCCGCGTCATCCACCGCCTTAACCGATGTTGGTTTAAAGGCGACGTCGGTTGATATCCCTTAATAAACGGTTAATGCCGGGGTTGGCGAACATCTCCTCCAAGGTGCGCGTCAGCTTGCGGCGCCAGTTAGGGTACTGATCGCTGGTACCCGGCACGTTGACCGGTGTGGCAATATCCAGCCAATCTTCTGGTTGCACGCCGAGTAACGCACTGGCGCTGTCAGCCAGGTAGCGGTGCATAGCGCGATTAAGTCGTGGCGACATCACCAGGCCCTTGGCCTGTTGGGGCGTGTTTTTGGGCAGACTGCCGTGACGGTGCAAAGCGTCGAGCAGTCCCTGGCGTGACCGTTGACGGTCCTCATGCAGGTAGCGCAATACCGCTGTGTCGGGATACAGTCCTAGTTGTCGTCCCAAAAATAAATCACCGGCGCTCCAGTAGCCGCGTAGCGTGGGCAAATCATGGGTAGTGGCGGCGGCCATCGACTGCGGTGCATAGGCCTCGGGTGGCAAGAATTCATGGTGGGCGTTTTGCTCGAAAAATAGCACGTTATAGGAATAAATGCCGTTGTCGCGCAGACGTCCGCGAATTTCTTCCGGCACGGTGCCCAAATCCTCGCCGATCACCATACAGTGATGGCGTTGGCTTTCCAGCGCCAGAATGGCCAGCAGCGCTTCCATGGGATAATGAACATAAGCACCCTGTGCGGCCGTATCACCACGTGGGATCCACCACAGGCGCAGCAGTGACATCACATGATCGATACGCAGAGCGCCGCAGCCCCGCATATTCGAACGTAACAAATCGATAAACGGTTGGTAACCACGCTCCGCCATCGCCAGGGGATCCATCGGGGCCAATCCCCAGTTCTGACCCTGGGGGCCGAGCACATCCGGCGGTGCGCCCACCGACGCACCCAAACAGAATAGGGCCGGATCGCCCCAGGTTTCCGCGCCGCCGTCGCTGACGCCAACGGCTAAATCGCGATACAGTCCGATGGGCATGCCAAGGGTGCGGCACAAATCGTAACATTCGGCGAACTGGCGATCGGCCAGCCACTGTAACCAGAGATAAAATGTTATCTCCTGAGCATGCCCCTGGCGGAACATTGCCACTTCCGCACCCTGGATATCGCGATACTTTTGCGGCCAGGCTTGCCATCCCGAGCAGGCGTTGTCCTGTTGTGCCAGTAATTCATGCAGAGCATCAAATTCTGCCTGGTGTCTCAAGCTGTCGCCGCCGTGGCGCACAAACGCAGCGAAGTCCAGCCGCTGCGGATCGTGCTGCGTCCGCCGGCCGAATTGCTGCCAGCATAGCCGTAGTGCGGTTAATTTTAGTGCGCTAACCCGAGGATAATCCACCTGTACGGCGGCGCGCGCGTCTATCAGTGCGCGCTGCACATCCGGATGTGTCCACCATTGCTGTGCTGCGGGGTTATGGTGGAAATCCTCCACATTATTGATATCAATATACAGCGTATTTAGCCAGCGCCGTGATGACGGGCTGTAGGGACTGGCGTTCGCCGGCATAGCCGGATAGAGCGCATGGATTGGATTGAGGCCGACAAATGCCGCGCCGCGCCGCGCCATTTCGCGGATCATCATTTTCAGGTCGCCGGTGTCGCCGATGCCCCAATTGACCGCCGAACGCAAGGTATAAAGTTGGATACTAGCCCCCCAGAGCCGTTTGCCTGCCAGCAGCGCTGCTGGCTGGTAGCAGCGGGGCGGGGCGACAATAACCAAGCTTGACGCTACCTGTGCGCCCTGGCTTATGGTCAACTGATGGTAGCCACAGGCCAGGCCGCTGGGCAGCCGCAATGGCGTTCCGGCGGGTATGTTTCCCCTTAGTATGGCGCCTTGTTCGGTCGATAATTGCCAGTCACAGTCACCCTGGATGCCCGGGGTGAGCGTCATCGGTTCATCACTGCGCCAGACGGCCACCGGCGGCACGAGTGGCGTTGGCGGGGTGAGCGTGCGTGATCGGTGTCCCATAAGGTCAAGCAGCCGACGTTGGGTTTGCGCCGAGATGGTTTGCCGCTGGCCCAGGGCATTGATATATTCATTGGCGATACCGGCCTGGGCCGAGATTTTTTCCAACAATAAGGGTTCCATCATTCCCCCTGGCGCGCGGCTTGCCAGATCAGCCGCTGGTAGTCACTGATGGCCCGATCGGAGCTGAACATGCCCACCCGTGCGGTGGTTAATATTGCCGCCCGGGTCCAGGCGTCTTGATCCGGGTAGAGTGTGTCGGCGCGGTCCTGTGCCGCACAGTAGTCATCAAAATCCGCCAGCACCAGATAGGGATCGCCACCCGCACCAAGGCTGTCCAGTAACGGCATGAATGCCTGTGTATCGCCGTCGCTGTATGTGCCGTCGGCGAGGCTGAGCAGCAACGGGTCGAGCGAGTGACTGTTTTGGCGCCATATCAAGGGATCGTAGCCGTCGGCCCGTAGGGCCTTGGCCTGTGGTACATTCAATCCGAACAGAAACATATTGTCCTCGCCGACCTGTTCGGCAATTTCGACGTTGGCTCCGTCCAGCGTGCCGATGGTCAGCGCCCCGTTCAGCGCCAGCTTCATATTACCGGTGCCCGACGCTTCAGTGCCGGCGGTGGAGATTTGTTCCGAAAGATCGGCCGCTGGGATCATCAGTTCCGCCACCGAGACGCGATAGTCGGGAATAAAAACCACTTTCAGTCGATCGGCAACCCGCGGATCATTGTTGACGCGTTCTGCTACGCTATTGATGGCGTGAATAATATTTTTGGCCAAGCGATAACCGGGTGCGGCCTTGCCTGCGAATAAAAAGACCCGCGGTACATATTTCCCTTGGGGGTCGGCGAGCAGACGTTGGTAGCACCACAGGATATGCAGTAGCTTGAGGTGTTGGCGCTTATATTCATGTAGCCGTTTGATTTGTACATCGAACATGGCGTCGGGATTGAGGCTAATGCCGCACAGCTGTTGGACATAGGCCGTCAGCCGCAACTTATTGTCTCGCTTGATGTGTCGATACTGTGCGCGAAACTGTGCATCGTCGGCGTAAGGTTCAAGCCGTTGCAGTGCGTCCAGGTCGGTGACCCAGCCCTTACCCAAGGTACCATCGATGAGTGTCGACAGCGCCGGGTTGCACTGCTTGAGCCAGCGTCGGGGGGTAATGCCATTGGTGACATTATGAAATTTCCCCGGCCATAGCCGGTAATATTCTGGAAATAGATCCTCGGTAACCAGACGCGAATGCAGCGCCGCGACGCCGTTGACCGCAAAACCGCCGATAACGCATAAATTGGCCATGCGCACTTGTTTATCCGCGTTGATCGCCAGTTTGCGCCAGATTGCCTGGTCACCCGGCCATAGACTTTCCACCTGGGGGCGAAAATGCGCGTCGATTTGGCGGATCAGTGCGAAATGACGTGGTAGCAAGCTACGCATCAACGGTTCATTCCACCGCTCCAACGCCTCTGGCATCAGCGTATGGTTAGTATAAGCAAAGGTGTTGACGGTGATGGCCCAGGCGTTATCCCAGTCCAGTTCATGTTCATCAAGCAGGATGCGTAATAATTCCACTATGGCGATACTGGGATGAGTATCGTTGAGTTGGACGACCTCGAAATCTGGCAGGCTTGCCAGCGTGCGACCCGCGGCCAAATGGCGGCGCAGGATATCCGCGATGGAACAGGCGCACTGAAAATACTGCTGCATCAGTCGCAGCCGCTTGCCCGCCGGATGACTATCATTGGGATAGAGTACATTGGTCAGTGCGCCAGCCTCGATGCCTTGTTGTTCCGCGCGTAGATATTTTCCCTCGTTAAATGCCGTTAAATCAAACGGCTGTTCATGTCCGGCTTGCCATAACCGCAAGATTTGCACTACGCCGTTGCCATAGCCGCACACCGGGAGATCCCATGCATCACCCTTGAGCCACAACGCCGGTTGCCATACTTTGCGGCCGTCGGGTTGGGTGATGAGCTTACCGCCGAAACCCACGTCGACCCGCAGTTCGTCATGCTGGCGGAACCAGGGATAATCATGGCGTAGCCAGTTATCCGGCGCTTCGTGCTGCTGGTGCTCGCTAAAGGTCTGGCGGAACAGGCCAAATTGGTAATTTAAGCCATAACCGATAGCGGGTTGGCCGACGGTGGCCATAGAATCCAGGAAGCAGGCGGCCAGCCGGCCGAGACCCCCGTTGCCCAGTCCTGGATCGGTTTCCTGCTCCAGAATGTCGCTCAGTTTCACATCGTATTGATCAAGGGCTTGTTCAACCGCCTCGTACCATCCCAGGTTGATCAAATTGTTCGCGCTCAGCCTGCCGAGCAGGAATTCCATTGAAATGTAGTTTACCCGCCGGCGCCTGGGGGGTGGGGACGCGATGTCCTCGGGTGGGAGCATACTGGACACCGTACGACAAACCGCCTGCCACCATTGGCGCGCGGTCATCTGTCGTGGGTCGCTGAAACCTGCTTGCCGCCACTGATAGGCGAGTGCTGCGTCGAATTGCGAGCTGCTAAGGGATTGCACCGGCATAAGATTCTCTCGTTCTGGTGAGTCAATGAGGGTAGGCCGTTATCATGACGTTGGAATTGGGGTTACTCATCCTCCTGACGAGGAGGAAATGAGGAGGAGTCGCAAGGCGTAGTGAAAATTGTGACAGGGCGCAATTTCCCATAATGGAAAATGGATAACCTTTAATAATAAATAATTACAATCTTATTACAAAACGTCACTGCAGCGCTTGACCGCTATTTCGAATCGTCGGGAAAATAAAACATGTTGATTCCATCGAAACTAAGACGGCCAGCGAGGCTGCAAAACTCTGTATTGCGTCAGCGGTTACTGGACCGGCTTTCGGCTGCAGCAAACTACCGTTTAGCGCTTATCACCAGTCCTGCAGGTTATGGTAAGACCACACTGGTGGCACAGTGGGCGGTGATACAGCAGGATCTCGGCTGGTATTCGCTTGATGAAAGCGACAATGAGCCGGAGCAGTTCGCCAATTATCTGGTAGCGGCGATTCAACAGGCGACGCAGGGGCATTGTTTGCGCAGCGAAGCGTTGGCACAAAAACATCAATATGCTAGCCTCGGCACATTATTTGCCCAGTTATCGGTTGATCTGGCCGACTGGACGACCCCGCTGTTTGTCGTGATTGACGATTATCACCTCATTACCAATCCGCTGATTCACGATGCCATGCGTGGCCTGTTGCGTCACCAGCCGGAGAATCTGAAGCTGATTTTGCTGTCACGCAATCTGCCGTCGCTGGGCATCGCCAACCTGCGCGTGCGTGATCAACTGTTGGAAATCGGTAGCCAGCAGTTGGCTTTTACTCATGATGAAGCGAAATTGTTTTTTGATTGCCGTCTCGATCTTCCCATCGCGACCCAAGATAGTCATCGGTTGTGTGATGAGGTTTCGGGCTGGGCGACTGCGCTACAATTGATTGTGCTCTCTACCCGCCAGTCCGGCACGCCGGCCAGTAAAACCGCCCAGCGGTTGTCGGGCATTAATTCGAGCCATTTGTCCGATTATCTGGTGGAGGAGGTGCTTGATCGGGTAGATGGCGCCACCCGGCGTTTTCTATTGCGCTGTTCGCTATTGCATTCGATGAACGATGTGCTGATCGACCGCTTGACGGGCGAGGAGAACGGTCAACAGTTGCTTGAGCAGACTGAGCATCAGGGTCTGTTTATCCAGCGTATGGATGACAACGGCGAGTGGTTCCGCTTTCATCCGTTATTCGCCAATTTTCTGCGCCAGCGCTGCCAATGGGAGTTGGCCGCTGAACTGGCGGAAATCCACCATAACGCGGCGGCTGGCTGGTTGGCTCTGGGGTTTCCTGCGGAAGCCATCCATCACGCGATGGAGGCGCAGGATCAGGATATGATGTGCCAGATCTTGTTGGAAAACGGCTGGGAGTTGTTTTATCACGGCGAGCTGGCGCTGTTGGAACGTTGTTTAAAAAAATTGCCCTACGAAGCCTTAATACAACGTCCTCGCCTGGTGCTGCTTAAGGGCTGGTTGGCCCAGAGTCAGCATCGCTGCGCGGAAGTCGCCAGTTTAATGGCGCAAGATCGTGATGAGATGGCTAAGCACAACGTGGTCATTTCGTCGCGGTTGCAGGCTGAGTTCAGTGCTCTGCTGGCGCAGGTGGCCATTAATACCGATCAGCCCGATGAGGCGGAGACGTTGGCGGAGGAAGCGCTGCGTTTTTTGCCGCAGTCGAATTATTATGGCCGGATTGTCGCCACCTCGGTCACTGGCGAAGTGGCCCATTGCAAAGGTCAGTTGGACCAGGCGTTGACCATGATGCAGCATACCGCACAAATGGCGCACCAACATGGCGTGTATCATTACGCCCTGTGGGCGTTGTTGCAGCAAAGCGAAATTTTGATCGCTCAAGGGTATCTGCAGGTGGCGTATGAGATTCAGGATCAGGCGTTTGAGTTGGTTGGCGCCCAGCATTTGGAACAGTTGCCGATGCATGAATTTTTGCTGCGTTTGCGTGCACAGTTGCTTTGGTCTTGGTCACGCCTTGACGAAGCTGAGAAAGCCGCCAACGATGGTTTGAACGTTCTGGCCAGTTCCCAACCGCAACAGCAACTGCAATGCTTGGCGATCTTGGCCAAAATCGCCCTAGGGCGCGGTGATTTCGATCATGCGCGGAGTCATCTGCATCGTTGCGAAAATCTAATGAGCGGTGCTCATTATCATAGTGATTGGGTGACTAACGCCGATAATCCCCGAGTGCTGTTTTGGCAGTTGACCGGCGACACCGAGGCCGCCGCCCGGTGGCTGAATCAGACGGTAAAACCGGATAATGTCGATAACCATTTTCTGCAAGGTCAATGGCGCAATATTGCCCGGGCGCAAATATTGCTTGGTCAGTTTGATGAGGCAGAAGTGGTGCTCGATGAGCTTAACGATAACGCCCGTCAGCTGAATCTGGTTAGCGATCTTAATCATAATCTATTGCTTAATAATCTGATTTATTGGCAGACCGGGCGGGAAAAAGAGGCTCAGCGGGTGCTGATGGAGGCATTGTCGTTAGCCAATCGTACCGGATTTATTAGCCAATTTGTGGTTGAAGGCGAAACGATGGCGGTGCAGTTGCGCCAATTGTTACAGCTCGGGGTGCTGCCTGAAATGGAGCAACAGCGAACACGGCGCATTCTGCGTGATATTAATGCGCATCACCGCCATAAGTTTGCCCATTTTGATGAGGATTTTGTCCAGCAGTTGTTGCATCATCCTCAGGTGCCGGAGCTGATTCGCATTAGTCCTCTGACCCAGCGTGAGTGGCAGGTGTTAGGGTTGATTTATTCGGGTTACAGTAATAATCAAATTGCTGGGGAGCTGGATGTCGCTTCCACCACGATTAAAACCCATATTCGTAATCTTTATCAAAAACTGGGGGTGGAACAGCGGCAGGACGCAGTGTTGCAGGTGAAAAAAATGCTGACGATGATCGGTTATTCGGTGTAGTGGGGGAGTGGAGCGCATGGTGCGTTTTCCCTTTACACGGTTTGCTTCGAGCGCCGGTGTCGACGGGCTTAGCGTGCCATGGGTAGGGGCACGCCGCCAAGATCCTTCTCTTAATCCAGTAGCGCCAGTAAATCACGATAGAGTGTATCCGGTAGAGTGATCCCCTGTTGTTGGCTGCGTTGACGGGCCTCATAACGACGCTGCGAGGGTAACCGGCCGTTTTGCGCCATGGCAGTGAACAGCGGTTCGGCACGGGCGAGATGTTCCGTGGCCTGGTCGCCAAGAAAACGCTGTGGGTCTAGGATAATAATCAGTTCCCCGTGATAAGGCAGTGCGCCGGCGCCATGGTCCCAGTCTTTGGACTCAGCACTGGTGAAATCGCCGATTAACGGGCCGGCAATCAGTTCAATCATGGCTGAGAGCGCGGAACCCTTGTGGCCGCCAAAGGTCAGCATGGCCCCCGACAATATCGCTGCAGCATCGGTGGTGGGTTGGCCGCCATCGTTTATTCCCCAGCCGAGGGGTACGGGTCTTTCTTCCCGTCGATGCAATTCAATGTCACCCCTGGCAATGGCGCTGGTGGCAAAATCAAAAACAAAGGGCAATTGTCCGGCACGTGGCCAGCCAAAGGCGAAAGGGTTGGTACCGAACAGCGGTTTGCTGCCGCCCGCGGGTGCTACCCAGGCATGGCTGGGGTTGCAGGCCAGCGCGACCATGCCCGCGGCGGTGATGTCCTCAATTTCCACCCACAGGGCGGAAAAATGGACACAGTGGTTGATGGCAAAAGCGGATAAGCCATTTTGTCGGGCTTTTTCCAACGCCAGCGGCAGTCCCCGCCGGAACGCCAGGGGCGAGAAGCCGCCTTTGGCATCCACCTTTAGTAACGCCGGGGCGACATCGATAATTTCTGGTTGTGCGTCGGGTACCACTTTGCCGGCGTTGAGGGTAGCAATACAGCCTAACAGGCGGTACAAACCGTGGGAGGCGCATTCGTCTCGTTGGCCAGCGACCATAACGTCGGCGATGGCTGCTACCTGTTCTTCACTGAAATCATGATGGCGTAGGATGTTTTGTGCCAGGATGCGGGTATCTTCTAATGAAAGTTGTGCCACAGGTCATTCCTCGAATGTCAGTGTTGTTGCGAAACTTTCTCACGATTAATCGCGATATGCTTGTAAAATCTCGCGGTTGAGTCGGTCGATTTTGGTACAGGGCTTGCTGCGGGTTCGGTGATCGCGCGCTTTCCCTTTTACACGGTTTGCTTGAGCATCGGTGATCGCGGGCGTAGCGTGCCATGGGACCTCGGTTGGCCGGAAACATCACGGCCAATTCGACCCCATTGGCGCGCTTTCCCTTTTACACGGTTTGCTTGAGCGTCGGTGATCGCGGGCTTAGCGTGCCATGGGGTGCTTTCCCTTTAACCGGACCTGCTGCGAGTCCGGTGATCGCGCGCCGCGTCTTGGCTTGGTAGCGCCGGAATTTGATGTCGTGATATTACTGCCCGAACCACCAAAACCAACATCAGGATCCATTCAGCAATTAACACAGCAAGGACGGCGGTTTTATAGTTGCCATGCTGTTGAAGCACCAGGGTATAAACCGTGCCCAGTAGCATCGGGCCCAGGCCAAACGCCGCTTGCTGCACGGTGGACAACAGGGCACTGCCGGCCCCGGCATGATCTTTTGGTACGTCCGACAGGCCAATGCGATAAAAGCAGCTAACAATAAAAGATTGGCCTAAACCAATCAATGCCGTTGCCGGGCCCAATGCCAGCGCGCCGACATCAGGCCAGGCGATCTGGAAGGTGGCCATTAATGCCAACAAACCGGCCATTTGTAGAGTACAACCCGTTAGCAGTGTTGTTAATTTGCCCCACTTTTCCACCGCGCGAGTAGAGTACATTGAACCAAGAAAATAGGCCGTGCCCAAGACAATAAAGGCATTGCCGGACTGAAAGGGCGTCATACCCAGTCCGGACTGGAGTGTCAGGGCCACGGCAAACATAAAGCCGCTCCAGCAGGAGAAAAATAGCACGGCAATCGACAGGCCGAATCGCACACCGTTGAGACGGATCAGGCTGGGTGGCAGTAAAGGCGAACCTTGGTTGTTTTCCAGCGTGACTTCTACCCACCACAAGCGATTGAGTAACAGTGGGAAGGCGGCAAGCAAAAGAATGCACGGCCACGACCAGTGTAGTAATGGACCCAACGCCAGCGCAACCAGCAGGCAACCAATGGCACCGGCCAGCAGCAGCGTGCCGGATAAATCAATCGAGACCTGTCGGGATTTTTTGGTTTCAGGGATGGTGCGTGAGGCCAATAAGACGATCAGCAGGCACAGTGGAATATTAATCAGAAAAACGCTGCGCCAGCCGTAGCCGCCAATATTGGCGAAAATCAGGAATCCGCCCAATACTTGACCGACAATGAAGGCCAACCCGCCGATACCGCCATACAGGCCGATGGCACGAGTATGTTCCCGGCCGTGCAAACACACATGCAGTGTGGCAAGAATTTGTGGCACGACCAGCGCCGCACCAATGCCCTGCAATGCGCGAGCGAGCAACAGTAGCCAGACTGAGTTAGCGACGCCGCACAGCAGTGAGGCGGCGCCAAACAGCACCACGCCTAGCGTAAATACGCGACGGCGGCCGTAGTTATCACCCATTCGCCCTCCTGTGGCCAGGCTCACGGCGAAGGCGATACCGTAAACCGCCACAATCAACGCTAACTGAATGGAGGACGCATGCAACGTGGCGGACATGGCGTCCAATGCCACGTTGACGATGGAAAAATCAATCATCGGTAGCAACTGACCCGCCAGTAAGACCAGCAGACCACTGCGGCCCAGGGTTGGGGAATCAAAACCGGTTTTCATCAGGTTAACGCCTTGTCATCACGAAGAGAGAGGCTTAGGATCAACGATTAATAAAACGGGTACCAGTTTTTGGTTATCCTAGTATCAATGCTACCAGTGTCGTCCGGAGTCCTCGCCATGCCTGAATCTCTTGTTATTCCTGCTGACCAAAATAATCGTCAGTTACTGGGGGCGTTTCTTCGCCGTCGCCGTGAAAGCCTTGATCCTAACCGGCTCGGACTTCCCCGGATGAGAAACCGTCGTACACCGGGCCTGAGGCGCGAAGAGGTTGCGCAGTTGGCGGACGTGGGGGTTACCTGGTACACGTGGCTTGAGCAGGGGCGTCAGGTTAACGCCTCAACCAAAACCTTGGCAGCTATCGCCATGGCATTACAGTGTAATGAAGCGGAAACCCAGCATGTATTTTCGCTGGCAGGGCATAGCGCATCGGTTCAGACCGCAGCCAGAGTGTGTCAGAAGGTGTCGGCGCACGCACAGATCATGCTCAATGCGCTGAACCCGTTCCCGGCAATGGTTCAGACTTCGCGCTTCGATATTCTCGGCTATAACCAGGCTTGGCGTCGGCTGATTAATATCGATATACAGGCTATCCCGGAACACGATCGCAACTGTATCCTGTTGGCATTTACCCACAGCGGCTGGCGCAGCTCGATGTTGGACTGGGAAACGCTAATGCCAAACATGGTGGCGATGTTTCGCTCGCAAATGGGCGAGAATCATGAGGATCCGCACTGGAAATCACTGCTGGACCGTCTGCTTTCTAACTCAGAGGAGTTTAGGGAAATCTGGCAGCGTTATGAAATTCGAGGCATTGATAACCAGGTGAAGCGGTTTTTCCATCCGAATGTTGGCGCGATGAACCTGCGGCAGAATAACTGGTGGTCAGCTCCTCGTAATGGTGATCGGCTGCTGGTGTATATTCCGGATGATGAAAACAGCGCCGAGGCGCTGGCGAAGCTGACGGGGAGCGACTTATCGTGTTCAAATTAGCCGTGAATATCACGGCTAATTTGTCACTCTGCATTGTTCTCCTTTAATCGATTGGCCTCAGAAGTGGGTGTTCAGGCTTAGATAAAATGTTCGGCCCGGTTCGTTGTAAGTGGCGGCACCAGCGCCGTACATGTAGGCGTTGGTGGCAGCGTTACCGGTGGTTTGGGCATTGCCGGCGCGAAACTGGCGCTTGTCGAACAGATTGTCGATGCCTAGGGTCAGGCTGGCGTATTTGGTCATGTCATAGGTGCCGCTAAGACCGATAACCGAGTAGGGGCTGACCTCATGCCTTTCGCTGCCGGTAATACGTTCACCCTTGTAATTGTATTTTTTCGGTTTCTGTCGGCCATACCATGCCAGGGTGGATTGTAGCGAGAGATCTTGGTTTAGCTGCCAGCTTAAGGTTGAGTTCAGTGTGTACTGCGGAATAATTGACAGATAGTCACCGGTCTCCTTGTTTTTGCTTTCCAACATGTAGGTGATGTTATTGCTTAACGTGATATTGGTGCTGACAGGAATATTCAGCGTGCCTTCCAATCCCTGTACTACTGCTTTTGGTACGTTTTCCCAGCGATAGATATCCGCCGCACCGGTGGACGATACGCCGGAAGGGAGATACCCCGCCTCGATCTTGTTGCGGTAATCATTGCGGAAATAGGTTATGCCCGCCTGGTAGCCGTCGTGTTTGAACTCCAGCCCGATCTCTTTGTTGATACTGGTTTCCGCATCCAGGTCTTTATTCCCCATGAGGTAGCAGCCGCCGGTGCTGGCAGCGCAGCCTTGGCCACGGCTATACAGTAGGTAGTTGGGATTGGTCTGGAACAGGCTAGGCGCTTTGTAGGCACGAGCGATTCCCATTTTAAGCGTGAAGTCGTCGCCGAGGCCTTGGGATAGATTCAGCGATGGGCTCCAGTTGTTACCTACAATGGAGTGGTGGTCGAAACGCAGGCCGGGCACCAGCATGGTGCTGTCAGTGAGCTCCATATTATCATCGGCGAACAGTGAAAAGATCTCTGCCGAGGAATAGGGGCTGCGTCCGGTGCTCGAGATCCCGGGGATTGCACCACCCAACAGTGTTTGGGTGTTGGAGGAGGGGTCCTTCATTTTCTGCTGATTCCACTCGCTGCCGAAGGTGGCGGTCTGGTTAACCCCCAGTTGGAAGGGAATGCTGATTTCCGTGTGCGCCAGAAGGTTGTCGAGCTCGATGGTGGAGTAATCATCGTTGGCGAAGATGCCTTCGGTGCCGCCGGCCAGCCCTTCGTTTAAGCGGGTGTTTTTGGTACGTTCGTATTGTAGGTAATCCATGGTGCTGATGCCGCTATCCGAGGTGCCGCGATAGGTCAAGGCGTGGGTTTGCCGGTAAATCCGGTTGGTCTCGTTGCCATAGTTATCTTTTACCAGGGTACTGGTATTGGTGTTTTGGGTATCGCCGGCGTACAGGTTGCCCTGGCGGCTATAAGTGGTCTCATATTCCAGGGAGTGCAACGGCGCCAAATCCCAACGGAAAAGGGCATCGATATTTTTATCAATCACCCCTTCGCGCCCGGCGGGTATGGTGTCGGCATAGGTACCGGTGCGTAGGGACTGATGTCCGGCGTTAATATCCTGTGCATCGGCCTGGGTTTTACTGTAACCGCCAGTCAGGCGGAAACTGAAAGCGTCGCCCAGCGGTCCAGCGAGGCCGAAGTTGGTGCGTCTGGTGGCACCTTCATCATCATGCTGGGGCATATTCAGATAGGTATTCCAGGAACCATGCCATTGCCGGGTGGCGTTCCGTTTGGTGATGATGTTCACGACACCACCAGCGGCGCCGTTGCCGTAGAGCGCGGCTGCCGGTCCGCGCAGTACTTCAATTCGTTCAATCATCTCCGGTGGTACCCATGCGGTGTCGCCTCGGGTATCCCTTTCGCCGCGCCAACCCTGGCGTACCGAGTTACGGCTGCTGACCGGCAGACCGTCAATCAATACCAAGGTGTTCTCCGGTCCCATGCCGCGGATATCGATCTGGCGGTTGTTGCCGCGTTGGCCGCTGGTGGAGTTGCCGGTCAGGTTTACGCCGGGCATGGTGCGGATAATTTCCGATACATCTCGCGCCGGTGGGCGTTTTTTTATCTCGTCAGCGCTGATGGTGGAAACCCCCGGCGCCTGTAAATTTTGTTGTGCAGCGGTCACGACTATTGTGTCGCCGGTGGCGGTGCCCGCCGGTTTTCCATCATCGGTGATGGCGGCCAATAAGAGTCCTGGGGTGCCTAGGCCCAGTCCAATAAGGGTCGCCAAGGAGTAATGCGCTAACCTGATGTTCATAGTATCCCTTTAAAAGATAAAGAATTGCCGTTCTCAAAAGCACGTATTGACGCGATGGGGCGTGCTGCAACGGTAAAAAGGTCTGTGGAAGTCACACTATGAGCAGCCCCGATGCGGGGTAGCCCGACGGCGGCGGTGCCGAGTTGTTCCATGTTAACGCTATGTTAATAAGGAGTTGTTCGGCGTTGCCAAGCGCCTTTTTGTCCGCTGTTATAAATACGATTGCGGTCCAAAAATGACTTTTTACACACTATTGCAAATCGAAATAATTATCAATAGTATTAAGTTTCCCATTTGCACGGTACCCTAAACTATGCGTAGTGTGATGTTGGCCCGCCGCGATGTGGGCAGTGATGACTGGTGGCGAGAGGTGGCGCAACGGGGCACGCCGTGGGTGGAGCCGCACTCACCTGGATTTTGTGCTGTGACATTCCTGTGGCGCGATCCCATAGGTAGTGGGCGTGCGTCGGCGATCCGGCGGGTCTGGGTGTATATCTGTGGTATGACGGATCATCACAGCCGTACCGCGCCGCAAAGTCTGGCGCGGATTGACGGTACCGATGTTTGGTGCTGGCAGACGATATTGGGTTCGGGCTGGCGGGGAAGCTACTGTTTTATCCCCTGTTGCGATAATGCCGCCTTTAGTGGCCTCGCGTCAGGGGAACCTTTGGATCCCGTCGCCTTGCGTGATGGGTGGCGCGGCGTGTTGTCCGGCGCCGTTGCCGACCCGCTTAATCCCTTGCCGGCCTGGACGGGTGGACGCGGCCATCAGGTCTCCGGACTGCATATGCCGCAGGCACCGGCACAGACAGCATGGGCGACATTTGATCGCGTCGGCCCGTTAGCCGGCCGTACGTTGCCGCCGTTACCCGCACCAGCCTCGTTGGAACGGCATCGCTGGCAGAGTGAACTACTGGGTAATAGTCGTGATGTTTGGATTTTTACCACCGGGCTGCGCCAGGCAACCCGGCGTCCAGTGGCACTGTTGCTCGACGGGCAGTTTTGGGCCCGGCAAATGCCGCTGTGGTCGCCGTTGATCGCATTGACGCAGTCGGGCGAACTGCCTGCCGCGGTGTATGTCTTGGTGGACGCGATCGATACTCGTCAGCGGGAGCGGGAGTTAACCTGCAATCCGGCGTTTTGGCAGGCGGTGCGGCTGGAGTTATTGCCCCAGGTGGCGAAGTGGGCGCCTTACCGTGCCGACGCCGCCTCGACGGTGGTGGTGGGGCAAAGTTTCGGTGGTTTGTCGGCGATGTATGCGGCGTTGCATTGGCCTAGGCTGTTTGGCTGTGTGCTGAGTCAATCCGGATCGTTTTGGTGGCCCAATCGTGATGTCACCAGTAAGGGACGCGCCGATGCGTCCTGCCGGTTGTTGGCAGATATTGATCACGGGTTGGGGGCCGGTCAGGGTCTTAAGTTATTTATCGAGGCTGGTGCCAGGGAGCCGCTGGTACGGCAGGTTAACGATCGGGCCGTCGAGGCGCTGCGTTTTGCCGGCCATCAGGTGGATTACCGGATAGTGGACGGTGGTCATGATGCGTTGTGCTGGCGTGGTGGATTGCTGGATGGACTGGTCGCGCTTTGGGGAGGGTTATTTGGAACAATTAAATCCGTTTGACGATCCGGCGCAAGTTTGTCGGGTACGACACAATGAACAGCGGCAGTACAGCCTATGGCCGGATTTCAGCTCGGTACCTGCCGGCTGGACGTCGGTGTTCGGCCCGTCGCCGCGCGCCGAGTGTGTCGAGTGGCTTGAGAGCCCTTGGATGGATAGGCGTCCGGCAAACCTGGTCGCGCTACGTAGATAAGCTCAAGATACATGAGCTGGATTGTGCTCATGTGGATATTATCTCTCCCGCATCATTTCAGTCGCTTGGGCCGCTATTGAACCTAGTATTAAGAAGGTTTAACACTGGGGCCGGCCATTGACCGCGATCCCTTAGTGCTGGGCGCGGCCAAGCGGCACGATCAGCGGTGTATGGGATACCGGATCGTCGATGATCACACAGCGCAGGCCAAACACCTGCTCCACCAGTTGGGCGGTAACGATCTCCGTTGGTGCCCCTTGGGCAACGATCCGCCCGTCGCGCATGGCGACCAGATGGCTAGCGTAGCGGCAGGCATGGTTCAGATCGTGGAGTACGACGACCAGCGTATGGTCGCCGCTATGGTTTAGCTCAAGTAATAATTCCAGCAGATCAATTTGATGGGCAATATCGAGCCAGGTAGTCGGCTCATCCAACAGTAATAGCGGCGTTTGCTGCGCCAGCACCATAGCGATCCATACCCGTTGGCGCTGTCCGCCAGAGAGTGTATCCACCAGCCGGCCAGCCAGTTCACCGACGCCGGTATCCTGCATCGCCTGTGCCACCGCCCGTTCATCATCCGCGTCCCAGCGGCTAAACAGCTTTTGGTGCGGATAGCGCCCGCGTGCCACCAAATCCGCCACCGTAATATCGCCGGGCGCCTGGGAACTTTGCGGTAAAAGCCCAAGGCGCCTCGCCACCTCTTTAGTGGCGTAACTATTGATGGCCCGACCATCCAGCCATACCATGCCTTGTTCGGGGCGCATCAGGCGGCTAAGGGCGCGCAGCAAGGTCGATTTACCGCAGGCATTCGGTCCGATAATCACCGTCAGTTCGCCATCGGGGATATCGATGGACAGATCGCGTGCGATGATTTTTCGATCATACCCGAGCGTGAGATTATCCGCCCGCAGACGGGACGGTGGCGGGGCAAGGGCGCTCATTTTTTTCGTGACTCCCTGAGTAACAAGCCAATTAAATAGATGCCGCCGATACAGACAGTCACGACACCGACGGGAAGCTGATAGGGAATAAACAGGCGTTGAGCCGCGATGTCCGCCGCCAGCAGCAGCAGTGCTCCAGTAAGGGCGGCCAGCGGGATGGCCAGCGTTTGGGTGTTGGCCAGGCGGCGGGAGATCTGCGGTGCCACCAGGGCGACAAACGAGATTGGCCCGGCGGCGGCGGTCGCGGCGGCGGTAAGGATAACACCCGTCAGTATCAGCAGCAGGCGCGAGGTTTCCACCGGCACGCCGAGGGCACAGGCGGCATCGTCGCCCATTTCGAGCAGGTGCATCCGGCGCGACAACGCCAGAGCGGTTATCAGCGCGATTGCAATGGGTAGCGCCACCGGTACTATTTTTGCCCACGTCATGCCATTAAGCGATCCGGCGCTCCATAATCCGGCGGTGAGCGCGGATTCCAGCGACGCACCGACCACCAGCCACGTATTAAGCGAAACCAACAGGGCGCGGATGGCGATACCGATAATAATCAGCCGAAAGGGTTGAATACCGTCGCGCCAAGCGAGCAGATAGACCACCGCTGCGCTGAGTATTCCGCCGACCAGCGCCGCGCCGACGATGGCCGACGGCCCGCCGCTAAATAGCACGATGGCGATGAGCACGGCGCTGTGCGCACCGGTATTGAATCCCATGATATCCGGGCTGCCGAGCGGGTTACGCATTAGCGATTGAAAAATCGCACCGCTGGTTCCCAGGGCCGCGCCCAGCAGCAACGCCGTCACCACCCGCGGCAACCGCCATTGCGTTACCATCACGTGAATATTGTGCGGCGCCGCGCCGCGCAGCGCGTCGAATGCTTGCGCAATACCAAGTTGCGTCAAACCGGCGCACAGACTATATACCGCCAAGGCCAAACAGGCGATCGGCAGACCAACGGCGGCGATGGTCAGCCTGGTGTGGGTCGAAACGAACCGGTTCATCGCCGCCCCAGCGTCGGGTGGCGGCGGACCAGGACTATCAGCACCGGCGCCCCCACCAGTGCGGTGATCACTGAAACCCGCAGCTCGCCGGGGACAATAACTCGGCCAATCATATCGCTACCCAGCAGCAGTACCGGCGTCAGCACCAAGGTCCAGGGCATGATCCAGCGATGATCAGGGCCGGTGATCCAGCGGGCGATATGCGGCATCATCAGCCCGACAAAGGCGATGGGGCCGACCAGGGCCGTAGCTGATCCGCACAATAAGGTAATGGCGGTCAACCCCACCAATTGCGTTAAACCGACCCGGGTGCCAAGGGCCGACGCCAGCTCGTTGCCCATGCTAAGGGCATTGAGGGCTCCCGTCAGATACAGGGTCAGCGCTGTTCCCAGCATGATGGGCCATATCACTAGGTTAACTGCTGTCATGTTGCGGATATCCAGCGAACCGGCTTGCCAAAAACGCAACTGGTCATACACCAGGGGATGCAGCAGTGCAATACCCGATGCCATGCCGTCCAGCACCGCGCCCAGGGCCACACCCGCCAGGGTCAGGCGAATCGGATTTAGCCTGCCGCGGCCCAGCGCGCCAATGAGCGCCACCAGTAACGCCGCCGCCAGCGCGCCGGCAAAAGCGAACCAGAGATAACTGTCGATGGATGCGGCGCCAAAGAACGTAATGCCTATCACCACGGCAAAACCAGCCCCGGCGTTGACGCCAAGAATACCGGGATCAGCCAGGGGATTGCGGGTAAGGGTTTGCATCAGCGCACCGGATAATCCCAGCGCCAGGCCCGCCAACAGACCGGCCAGCGTGCGCGGCAAGCGGGCATCAAGCACAATAACGCAATCGGCGCTGCCACAGCCGTCGGTGAGCGCAAGCCATACCCGATCAACGGGTATGGCTTTGGCACCGATAAATAAACTCATCGCCATCATCAGCAGCAACATGAAACACATTAATAACAGACCAACGGAGTGGCGCATAAACGGCTAAACCATAAATGTATATGATAATGATATTTATTATCGTTATTACTCGCATATAGTTATGATAACATGAGCGCGCTCCTTATTTCAGCCTATATGGTTGCCAAATCTAGGTTATTTAGCCGCTAGTATGAACAACCCCTCTTTGTTGCTTAACATCAGTCTGCTCAAAACCCATCCGGCGTTCCGGGCGGTGTTTCTTGCCCGCTTTTTATCCATTCTGGCGTTGGGGCTGCTGGTGGTTGCTGTACCAGTACAGATCCAGGCCCTCACCGGGCGATGAACCGAAGATTTATCGACGGATAAAATGGCGTTCCAACTGGGTCAACAGATGATCGGCGCTGTAGTAATCCAGGCGGAAGGTATCGTTACCCAGGGCATAGACCTGATGATTGCGCACTGGCGGCAAATGCGCCAGGAACGGATTGGCCAGCAGGGCTTGGGTGTCGGCGTCATTGCCGGCAAACAGCAGCAGGGTCTGGCCATTCAGGCCGGCGGCCAGGTTCTCTCCGGAAAGCTGAACGATATCCTGGCGGCGGCCCATGCTTTGACCGGTGGCCAATGTACTGGGCGGTTCAGCCAGCGTAAAACCTAATTGCTGCAGCAACTGACCTTGTGGGGAATGTGCGGTCCATACATTGGCCGCCTTGCCGTCCCGTTGATAGACCAGGGCCGAAACCGGTTGTGGCGGCAACGCCAGACGCGACTTCAACGCCTGGGCTCGTACGTTGAATTGGCTGATGGCTGCCTCGGCTCCGGTTTCGTGGCCGGTAGCCCGGCCCAGATCACGCGCCAGTTGTTGCCAGCTTTCATCGTCGTAGCTGATGATAAGTGTTGGCGCCAGCGTAGATAATTGGTCATAGAGACGTAGAGCCGAGTCGCCGCCGGTGGCGGCGATCACAATAAGATCGGGATTTTCCGCGGCAATGGCTTCGGCATTGACCTCGCCAATGTAGAGCCGCTTGACCTGTCGTTGTTTTGCCACCTTACCCCATTGCCGTAAAAATCCCTGATCGTCCGCTACGCGGTTATTGGGCGTGGTGGCACCGCTGGCTATAATCGGCGCGCCGATGGCCAGCAGTGTGCCGGTAAGGGTCACGCTGGTGGACACAATACGTTGCGGCATCTGCTCGAGGGTTACGGGGCCGTGCGGGCCGTCAATCACTCGCGGCCAGTGGTCTGCGGCGCGCGCAGGCGTCAATTGTAACAGCAGGGGCATCGCCAGCAGGGTGATCAACGCCAGGTGCATCAGGGCCAGTCTGCGCCTTTGGTGGTCTATTTTCATTGTGCTATTTCCTACATCATCAACCGGTCTCTTCGGTGGAAAATGGGCATTTGGCCACCAGGGGGTGCCCTCCGGCCGGGGAACAAACCGCAGCTTACATTTATTGACATGGCTGATTCTACGACGTAGTTTATTCCCTATCAATACAAATAATAATTATTCTTATTTCTATTATTATTAAAGTACGGAGATTGTAATATGGCCACATTATCGCTGCGACAGACCATAATCCCTGCGACAGGCCATACCTGGTGATAGGAAGGCCCTTGCCGCCGGTTTTTTTATGTTGCCTTTTCGTCGTTTTGCCACCGTGGATGTTTTAGTCGCATGTCTATCTGCGCGAGCGACGGACATCAACCGGAGGGTATATTTCAGCGAGAACTGCGGCGGCACTTTAACCGGGCTAGCAAGGCCGGCATAAAAAGGCCGGTGGTGGTGGGGTTGGATCTACGTTTTGCTGGGGAGGATTATCCGTTTCGCACGCAGCTACTGGCTATTACCGATGCTGGCCAAGTCGAGCGGGTAAGCCAGGGTTACTTGCCGATTGCCGGTTTCCCCGACCTGTTCAAGCTGGGGATACCACTGGGCAAGATAGGCCACCCGCAGGAGGTGGCTGATGTGATTTTATTCCTGGCCTCCCGCCACGCCAGTCATATCACCATGCAGGATATCGTGATCGACGGCGGTGCTACGCTTGTGGCCTGAAGCGCTAATGGTGTGGGGATAGGTGCGGCCGGGCTGTTAAGCGTATCACTCTCGTTCACGCATGCCAGTAAAGCAGGGAAAGAAAATATAAGACTATAAAAAGTTATTTTTCAAATGGTTAATTAATATATTAATGATCAATAATAAAATTAGTTGACCGCAGGGCGCGCCGGAGCTAGTATTTAGTTATCGAACGTTAAGTAATTGACGTCATGATTTAAAACCGATTAACTTTATACGAGAATATACCCATGAAAAACGTAAAATATACCGTCGCCGCCCTCGCGCTTAGCCTTGTATCATTTGGTAGTTTCGCCGCCGATCTGGTAACGTCCGCGCCAGCCAACCAGCGGGTGGTAGGCGTTATCTCCGCTACCGGCGGCAGCAACCTCTCTTCTCTGGAAAGCCAACTGGCTGCCAAAGCCACTGAGTCAGGTGCCAAATCGTTCCAGATCACCTCCGCCACCGGCCAGAATAAACTGCATGGTACCGCGGTAATTTTTGAATAATTCTCGCGACTATAGCTAATAAAAACGGGACGGTCAGTGATGCTGACCGTCCCGTTTTTTTTATTGGTTACTGATCAAATGACCCCAGATAATCGCTTTTACCGATCGCCAGGCCCTGATTACGCAAGATATCGTAAGCCGTGGTGACGTGGAAAAAAAGATTGGGTATGGCCAGCCGGAACAGATAATCGTAGCCGCTGAACGTGCGCTCGGTGCCACGCATATTCATGACAATAGGCCGCTCGCCCGCCGCCGCGAAAGACTCGCGGGGCAAACTATTGAGAAAGTCCAGGGTTTTACCGATACGCGTCTGCAACTGGGCCAAGGTGGTTTCGGTATCAGGAAAGCTCGGTATTTCACTGCCGGACAAGCGTGCCGCGCAGGATTTGGCCGCGTCGCTGGCCGACTGCACCTGCCGCGCCAGGCTGAACATGTCGGGTGCCAAACGGGCATTGACCAGTTCGGACTCGTCGATCTGCCGCTCGGCGGCAAACGCCACTGCTTTGTGCAGTAAGGATGATAAATTGGTTAACGCCTTGATAAATACCGGAACCGAGACGTGATAATAGGTAAGGTCTTGCGGTAATGGATGAGTCATATGCGCCTTCTGTTTGTTATAGATAGCCTGACTTAAGCGTCGTTGAGCCTCTGCCGGCCCACCATCAAGGTAGAGCCGGTGGTGTCGGGGGTCAACTTTATTTTAACGATCGCTATTAATTGATCGGGATAGTTTTACTTCTCCCCGGCCTTAGCCAGGCAGCGCATATAACGTTGATCGACCCGTTTGGCAAACCAGGCAGTGGTCAGGGTGCGGGTAATTTTCGGGCTGTGCAGGGTAATACCGGGCAATATTGCCCGGGGTAACGGCGGGTGCTGGGTGCGATCCGCCAAGGCGAATACCCGCTGATAAAGGTCGGTTTGCTCGAACTGGGCCGTTTCGCCTTTGTCCAGGGCACGTCTAATGGTCGCAGCGCCCACATTGAGCCGTTTGCCCAGCGTGCGCACCGCCAACTCAGTCGCCCCGGGGCTCTTTTCGCCATAGTTGATCAGGTCGCCGTCCAACGCCAGCGGTTTGCCGGAAAGGCGACTGACCGCATGTTGAAATGCTGCGTTGCGACTGGCATACCAACCGGCGTTAAAATCGGCAAAGCGGAATATCTGCCGGTCATAATGGGTGGGATAAGCCAATAAATGCACAATACCAAAATAGAGTCCGCCGCGGCGGCTAAATACCTCGTGGCGCAGCGTGTCGGCAACCGGATAAGGGTAGCCCTTGGCATGAGTTTCGGCAAAGCTGATGCTGACCTGCATCGGGCCGCCGGTATGCACCGGATTAAAATTACCGAACAATCGCTGGCCCATGGGTACCATACCGATAAAATCATCGAAAATCGCACTCAGCTGCTTTTCCGTTCGCACCGCATCCAGGCGTTCACTGTAGCTTTGCCCGTTGGGGGACGGGATATGCAATGCTGCATGAACCACCACCGCCGGGATATGAATCTGGCCGGCACGCCGGTCAATCTCTTGCCACGCTATTTTTCCCAGACCGGGCACCGGCGCATCGGCCTGAAAACCCGATTCTTGCCCAGCTACTGCCAGCACCGAGCAAATATTTTCCGTTGAGGGCGCGATATGCTGTGCCTTGAACGCCGCCATGATATCGCTGGCCCATCCCGCGCGGTCGGGGACAGAGGCCGGCATGAGCCGGATGATTTTTCCTGGCACATTCTCCGCCCTCGTCTCGGGGGTATGCGCTGGCTGGCTGGTGCATCCACTGAGCATAAACAGCAGGATGATGATCGCCAACCGCCGGTGACGACCAGGGGATCTGACGGTTTTGGCTACGGATGCATCAGTGGGCAAATACGGGTATGACGGCACGATAAATAATGGCATACAAGCGAGTAAACCTCGTTAGGGCATGACGTGGGAGTTGCTGTAGTTGCGTTCAATGCACTGGGTCGCTTATTCCTGCGGCAGCACCAAAGAGAGTTGTGTCAGCCATAGGCGGGTATCGAATTCCAACTGGTGATACCGCGGCTCCATATGACAGCACAATTGATAGAACGCTTTATCATGCTGTTTTTCTTTAATATGTGCTAATTCATGTACCACGATCATGCGCAAAAAATCCGCTGGGGCGGTTTTAAATACCGTGGCGATACGAATTTCTGCTTTGGCTTTCAGTTTGCCGCCCTGTACGCGTGACACGGCAGTATGCAACCCCAGCGCATTTTTCAGCACATGGATTTTGCTGTCCCAGGCGACTTTGTTGATCGGTGCAGCGTTACGCAGATAATGCTGTTTTAAATCCAGGGTATAGGCATACAGCGCTTTGTCGCTGGTGACCTCGTGACCTTTGGGATAACGTTCGGCCAGCACCTGGCCCAGCTCTTGCCTGTCGATAAGCGTACGCACCTGCGCCAGTAAATGTTCCGGGTAGCCCTGCAGATAAGTCAACGGTGTCATACACGTCCTCGGGATCGCCAGTTAAAGGATGTTGGATGACGCTAAGGATACCGGAAAGCATGGAAAAGCACGATTGCCGGCGCGTTTTTTAACAAACACGTTCTGTGCGGCAGCTCACTTTTCGCCATAATCCATTGGCGGTATGTTTCATATGTAAACAAGCCTGTGGGGAAAACGTTGCAAAATGGAACCTTTCTGGCTGGCCTAACCCTTGATGAAAAGCCGGCTTATAGTCATAAAGGCCTAATACTGTAGACGGCAGGCAAACTTTCGGCACAGCTCAACGCGGCTATGTCATCACGTCCATATCCTTGTGCGGAGCAGCAAATGAAAAAATTAATCAACAGCGTTGAAACGGTTTTACATGAACAGCTTCTTGGCCTGGTTGAAGCCCACCCTATGCTCACGTTGCATCAAGATCCCCTGTTTGTTACCCGTCACGATGCGCCAATCGCCGGCAAGGTGGCGCTGATGTCCGGCGGCGGCAGCGGGCATGAACCGATGCACTGCGGTTATATCGGCGAGGGTATGTTGGCCGGCGCCTGCCCTGGCGAAATTTTCACCTCACCGACCCCCGACCAAATGTTTGAGTGTGGCCAGGTTATTGACGGTGGCCAGGGGGTTTTGATGTTAATTAAAAACTATACCGGCGATATTCTTAATTTCGAGACGGCGGCGGAGCTACTGCATGCCGGTGGCACCACCGTTGCCACGCTGGTGATTGATGATGACGTAGCGGTCAAGGATAGCCTGTATACCACCGGACGGCGCGGCGTCGCCAATACCGTGTTGCTGGAAAAGTTGCTGGGTGCGGCAGCGGCGCGCGGCAATTCCCTTGACGCATGCCGGGCGTTAGGCGAGCAGCTTAACAATCAAGGCCATTCCATCGGCATTGCCTTGGGCGCCTGCACCGTGCCGGCCGCAGGGAAACCCTCGTTCACGCTGGCGGAAAACGAGATGGAATTTGGTATCGGGATCCACGGTGAACCGGGTATCGAGCGGCGGCCATTCAGTTCGCTCAACGAAACGGTAGACAGCATGTTTGCGACCCTTATCGCACACGGTGATTACCAACGTACGTTGCGCCATTGGGATCGCCAGGCTGAGGATTGGCGGGAGACGCGCCAGAGCAAACACGCCTTGGTCAAGGGCGACCGGGTGGTGGTGTTGGTCAACAACCTGGGGTCGACACCCTTATCGGAACTGTATGGCGTTTGGCACCGCCTGGCGCGCTGTTGTGACGAGTTTGGCCTGAAGATTGAGCGCAGGCTGATTGGATCGTATTGCACCTCGCTGGATATGCAGGGCATGTCCATCACTGTGCTGAAAGTCGATGATGACATACTGGAATTGTGGGACGCGCCGGTGAATACGCCGGCTTTGCGTTGGGGTTGTTAATTCTTGGAGGAACCCATGGTTATTACCAAACAGCATATTGTCAGTTGGTTACAGCGTTGCGCCGAGGTATTTACCGCACAGCGGGACTTTCTGACCCAATTAGATTCGGATATTGGCGACGGCGACCATGGTCTGAATATGAATCGCGGCTTTAACAAAGTGCTGGAAAAACTGCCGTCGGTGGCGGACAAGGATATCGGTTTTATTTTAAAAAATACCGGTATGACGTTGTTGTCGAGTGTGGGCGGCGCCAGCGGTCCGCTGTTTGGTACTTTTTTTATCCGCGCGGCGCAAAGTACCAACGCCAAACAAAGCCTCGATTTGTCGGCGTTGTGCCAGATGCTTAAAGAAGGTGCCGAAGGGGTGGTGATGCGCGGCAAAGCCGAACCCGGGGATAAAACCATGTGCGATGTCTGGTTGCCGGTGGTGGCGGCGCTGGAACTGGCGTGCCAACAGGATCTGGATCTGCTCAACGCGCTAAAACAAAGCGTCGACCGGGCGCAGCTGGCGCTGGAAGCCACCATCACGATGCAGGCCCGTAAAGGCCGGGCCAGTTATCTGGGCGAGCGCAGCATCGGCCATCAGGATCCCGGTGCGACATCGGTCATGTTGATGATTGAGGCGCTCTACCACGTCGTGAGTGATGAGTGATCGCGCAACACCATAACGGGGGAAAAATGGTCAATATCGTAGTGGTTTCCCATAGTCTGCTGTTGGCGCAGGGCGTTGAACAACTGGCGCAGCAGATGATTCATGGCGATTGCCGTCTGGCTATCGCCGCCGGGGTCGACGATCCAGAGCACCCCATTGGTACCGATGCAATACAGGTCATGGCAGCCATTGAATCTGTCTTCGACCCTGCGGGTGTTTTGGTACTGATGGATCTTGGCAGCGCGCTACTTAGCGCAGAAACGGCGCTGGAATTGCTGGATCCCGCCATGGCGGCGCGGGTGATGTTATGTGCCGCGCCCTTGGTGGAAGGCACGCTGGCCGCCGTGGTGGCCGCGGCCAACGGTGGGGATTTGTCAACGGTCAAGGCCGAAGCGCTGGGCGCGCTGGCGGCTAAATCCAGCCAGTTGGGCATGACGTCCGCGCCAGCGGTGGAGGCCCCGGCGTCACAGGCAATGCCTGCTGACTGCCCAAGCGTGAGCTGGACCGTGCTCAATCCCAACGGACTGCATGTGCGGCCAGCGGCCAAATTAGCCGCCACATTGGCGCCGTTTAAGGCACAACTGGCGCTGGAGAAGGGCACACAGCGCGTGGATCCACGCAGCCTTAATCAATTGGCAACCCTGCAAATTCGCCAAGGAGACCACATCCGTCTGTTGGCTGCTGGTTCCCAGGCGACTGAGGCGCTCGCGGCATTCGACGCGCTGGCGCGACAAGGGTTTGGTGAAGCTCTCACGAATACCTTGGGCGATAATCTTGCCAGCAATACGCTGACCGGTACGCCGGTGCCGCCAGGTCACGTCAGGGCACCCTTGCAGTTCGTCCAGCCCGTACGCCACCAGGCCAGGCGAAACAACCTCGAAGCGCAAGACATCCCTGACCAGCAGCGGCGCCTGGATGCGGCGTTAGCGGCAACGGCTGATGATTTGGACCAGTTGGCTTGTCAGGCGCAAGCAGCGATGGGGCGCGAGCAAGGTGCCATTTTCAGTGCCCACGCCATGTTGCTGCAAGATGAGGAGATCATCGACGCAATGCGACGGCGAATGGTGCGTGACCGACTTGGCGCCGGGGCCGCGGCGGAACAAGAACTGCTGGCGATGGCGGCGCAATACCAAGCGATGGCGGATCCCTATTTGCGCGCCCGTGAGCTCGATATCCACGATATTCTTAACCGACTGCTGGGCCATTTGGCCGCTGAGCCAGTGGTGCCGTTGGTTATCGATGATGGCATTATTTTGGTAGCGCAAGATCTGCTGCCCTCGGAAATGGTTGGTTTGGATCGCCAGCGGGTAAAAGGCATTTGTCTGAGTCGGGGGGATATTCTGTCACACACTGCCATCCTGGCACAGGCGCTGGCGATCCCCATGGTCGTGGGCGTCGCCGGATGCATGGACATCGATCACACTGATCAGGAGGGGATTTTGGATATCACCACCGGCAGCCTGCGCGTGACGCCGGCTAACGTTCCACAGACTTAAATGTCTCAATATCCAGGCCATACAGCTTTATTTTGCGCCAAAGGGTGGTGCGACTAATGCCCAGTAGCGGCGCCATGGCATTAAGCCGACCTTGGCAAGCCAGCGCCGCGTGCACGATGGCCTGTTGCTCCACATCCGCCAGCGAGAGCGGCGGTTGCGCAGCAGCGGCATCCGGGTCCCACAATGTTCGTTCACCTAATAAATGCGCCGGTAGATCGCCAAGCATAATATGATTATGACGACAGGTCATGGCGGCACGTTCTACCGCGCTTTTTAATTCCTGATCGTTGCCTGGCCAAGGATAAAGCATCAACTGATGCACGGCGTCCTCACCAATACGATAGCTGCAGTGGAAATGCCGGCCCAGTGCCGTCAGCGTGTCTTGTACCAATAGTGGTATATCTTGCTGACGCTGGCGTAGCGGTGGAATATGCAGTTCAAAGGATTGCAACGCATAAAACAACTGGCGGCGAAAACGATTCTGTTTAACCAGTAACGGCAAATCAGCCCCGCTGGCGGCGATGATCCGCACGTTCACCGGGATCACCCGATTAGAATTAACGCGCATCAGCATGCCGGTTTTAAGGGTTTGCAGTAGGGCGGACTGCATTTCCGGCGACAGGTATTCCACCTGTTCGAGATACAGCGTACCGCCGTTGGCCAACTCAAATTTACTCGGTAACCCGGCTTCACCCTCGCTGGCGTCGTTGCCCAGGAATTCACGTGCCATCAGATTTTGTGGCAACGCCTGGCAATTGAGCGCGATATAGGGGCCGTCGGCACGCTCGCTGCCGTTATGGATCGCCTGGCCAAGGCGCTGTTTGCCCACCCCTTCCTCGCCACGGAGCAAAATCGGATGCCGACCTTTGGCCGCCTGTTTGCCATAACGCACCAGCCGCCGCATCTCCGTAGAGCCGAGCGGCATATCGGTAAAGGTATGGCTTACGCGGCCAAGCTGGTTATGCACCAGTTGCTGCAGCAGTTCCTGCGGATGGAGCAGGGCGATAAAACCGCACCGATCGCCATCCGGGATCGGTTTAAGCGTCAACAGGACCGGGATAAAGCGTTGCTGGCTTTCAAAGGTGACCTGCACATGACTCAAGGCACTGCGGTTTTGCATCGCCTGGATCACCAACGCCGGCAAGGTCAACAGCTCCAGCAACGGTTTGCCGACGCTGGTGGTGGCGTCCAACCCCAACACGCCCGCTGCACGGGCGTTGAGATATTGCAGGCCGCCGTGCTGATCCCAGGCCAACACCCCATCCTCCACCCCGGCAAGCAGCGCGTTTAGTGCATTAAGATGGCGATTGGTTTCGGCCAGCAGGCTATCGGCGTGCAGATAATTACCCACTTCCCGTGCCAAGACCAGCGTCAGGGACAGATCACCGGCGGCTTTCTCTGCCAACGGGCCGCCGAGCACAATGGCCGCCCGCTGGCGCCCGCTATTGTCGTAAACCGGTGCGGCGCAAAAGTACCAAGGATGCAGCGCGTGTTTAAAATGCTGCCTACCGGCGACCAGCTCCGGGGTACCGCTGGCGGCGGCCAGCGCCGGCGCATTGGTACCCATCCCGCCCTCACTCCAGTAGCTGCCGGCCACCACGCCCAGAGCCGCCAATTGCGAGAGTGTCTGCTGATGACCGCCTAGCCATAAGGTGCAGCCGCTCTCATCGAGGATCAGCAAGACGCAGGGACGCGACTCCATAAATTCATAGGCGTCTTCCAGCGCCGCTTGTCCCAACACTAACAGATCATTTTTTCGCTGGCAGATGGAATCAAAGGTGGCCCCGGCCGCCCGGTGCGGCGGGATCCAAACGCTGTCATCCATGAGTTTGTGACAGCGGTCCCAGGATTGTTGAATGGCAAGTGGCGTATCCGGCGAGGCTTCTGCGGCGCAATCATGACCTGGGATGAGGGTAGACGCCGATTTTACAAACACCATAAGTGGATCCAGGACGGTTAGGTTGGCAACGTCGTTATTAGTGCAGATGACGGCGTCGAATTCTGTTAAGCCCCAGGCAAAAAAACGATATTAACCCCCGCTGCGAGGCCCGGCGCGAGGGTTAGCGGTTTTCCCCGTTAATGTGCGCGCATTGCTGCGACGGTCATTCGCCGCCGCGACAGCATCGCGACCTTGCCTTAACGGATGACCGGCTTAAAAATTCTGGCCGTAGACCTCGCCGAGGCGTTGGTATTCGGTCATTTCGGTGCGCTCGAAGGTGAGTGGCGTCACCGAGATATAGCCATCTTCATTGGCTTTTAGTTCGCCGGTTTCCGGACGATGCAAACGCCCGTGGTCGACCCTGATCCAGAAGTAGTCCTCGCCATTGGGATCCGGCGTCGGAATGACCAGCATCCCGTTCACCTTGCCCATGCCTTGCGTGGTGACCCTGATGCCTTTGACCTCATTCGCCGCCATATCGGGAAAATTGACGTTCAGACACACCCGATCGCTCCAGGTATCCTGCAATAAATGCTGTAAGGTCGGCACCAGGTGACGCGCGGTACTGTCCCAGTTCACCGCCCGGTCTGGATCGCGATTTTGGCTTAAAGCAATGGAAGGAATACCGGAGAGCATACCGGTCATGGCCCCACCCACGGTGCCGGACAGTAACGTTTCAAAGCCCAGATTGGAACCGTTATTCACGCCCGACAGTACCAGATCGGGCGGCGCATCGCGCATCGCCTGATGAATCGCAAACGCCACGCAGTCGGTAGGCGTGCCGCCCACGGCAAACCGCCGCGGACCATGATTAAATACCCGCACCGGCGCACGTGCACTTAGGGAATTCGCCACGCCGCTTTGATCCTGAGCGGGGGCGACAATCCACACTTCATGGGCAATTTCCTGCGCGGCTCTGGCTAGAAGTTCCAACCCCGGGGCGTCAATGCCGTCATCATTGGTCAATAAGACGCGGTTCTTTTTTTTCATAGTCAGGTTCTCTCCATAGGGTAATGCCAAATGGCATCATGAGCGGTATTTATGCGACCCACAGTCTAGTGGGTGATGGTTAATATGATAAGACAAAACCGTTACCGGGGGGATAATATCTGTACAACTGTCAGCGTGGGGAAGGGGCTGGGCAACAGACCCAATGAATTCACCGTTAAATTCCCTACGGTATAGTAACTTAATGAAACTAAAATAAGGCAGGGGCTTATTTTAAGTTAAGGCTTAAGTTAAAATAAGCCCCTGCCTTATTTTAACTTAAGCAAGGATAACCCATGCAACGCGGACTTACCGGCCACTACGTTCCTAGCATAGCGGGAGGTATCAGCTGTCAGGCATTTGTTCCCCTCGCGTTGCCGCCCTCGCCTGCGCTGATGATTGACAGCAAATTGCAAAAGCGGATTAATGAGGCTAATCGCGCGTTAGGCCGCCTGGACGCGATCAGTATGCTACTGCCTGACACTAACCTTTTTCTTTATAGTTATGTCAGAAAAGAAGCGGTGATGTCATCGCAAATTGAAGGGACGCAATCATCGTTAACCGACCTCATGTTGTTTGAGATGGCCGGTTTGCCAGGGGTGCCCATGGATGATGTGCAAGAGGTGTCATGCTATGTGAAAGCCTTATCTCTGGGGGTTCAGCGCATCAACGAAGGTTATCCGATTGCTTACCGGCTACTCACTGAGATGCACCAGGCGCTGATGACCTCCGGTCGGGGCATTAGTCGGGGCCCCGGTGAATTTCGCGAAAATCAGGTATGGATTGGCGGTCATCGTGCTGATGAAGCGGCCTTTGTTCCCCCTCCTCGTCATATTTTGCGCGATTGTTGGAGCGACCTGGAAAAATTTATCAATGATCAACCCGAGGCAACAGATCCCTTGGTGAAGGCGGCATTAGTCCATGCACAATTTGAGACTATCCACCCTTTTATGGACGGTAATGGACGTCTCGGGCGTTTGTTGATACCGCTTATCCTGGTGGAAGCTAAGGTTTTAAAGCAGCCTTTATTATATTTATCGGTTTTTTTCAAAAAACATCGACATATTTATTATGAGTGCCTGCAGCAAACCAGGATGACCGGCGATTGGGAGGCGTGGCTATTATTTTTTGTCGATGCGGTAGCCGCGACCGCGACTCAGGCGGTTGAGATGGCCCAGGCGCTCAATCAGTTACATGCGCAAAATAAACAGCTACTGTCGACACTGGGTCGTTTGTCAGGTTCAGCCAATCAGGTGCTGGATGCGCTTTTTGATAGTCCCATACTCAATATTGCCACGTTGGTTGCGCGGACCGGGTTGACGGCGGCGACCACCGGTAAAGTCTTGGCCTCATTGGTGGACGATCTTCAACTGGTAACCGAAATCACCGGGCAGAAAAGAGGGCGGATATATGCCTATAAAAAATACCTGGACATACTGAATAAGGATTAAATTAGCCGAGGCGACGACAGATTCTATTGTCGCTGGCCGACTATATAACGTTATACAAAGCGTATGCGTCTTACTTAGCTGCAGCGGCAATAAGTTAGAATGGATTGGTATTGGGCGGCGGTTTCAGGATGGTGTTAACTTTTAACTTATTAGCGGTTTATGCGGCGAATTACGCACTACCGCAATACCGCAATCATCGAAATATGAAAGTTTCCATCGCCTCAAGTGGCTACGCTGTGTGGGTTTTCTACTAGGCGGGCCCACTATGGCAGATCTTACCGGTATCTCATCAACACCGTGCAGTCTATCCGATTGCAGTATACCTCACGATCATCCCGCACCCGAGGGGCCGGATGTTTTGGGTAGCATTGTCGGCTGCAGGAACGATTGTCAGCAGGTAACCTGCCGCCAAGGGCAAACTGCAACGATGGACGAGCATGAGCCCTCGCCGTCGATGCTTAAGCAAAAATCGTCGGCCGATTTCACGCCTCCCCCGGTGCAGGCGGATTTGTTACCTCCGTTAAACACGCTACTGGGCAATCTCTTAACGGTTCAGCCGGAGGGCAGCAACCCTCCCTGCAGGCCATTAATCGATCGGTCCGTCGCCATGACGCGGTCTACTGAACCGTCCCAACCCCATAAGGTTTCCCTTCTTGCGGTTCTGCGAACCTCAGCGCCGCCGCCAAATAAAGCCATACCGGGTGTGGCACAATCGAATATGTTCGTCTCCCTCTTCACCCATCCTAACACCGTTAAAATCGTCAGGACCGCCGTATTGGGCGTGACGGTGGCAACGTTGTTGACTTCGGTGGCGTTAGTGGTTGGCGCGACAATGTGGCCGCTGCTGATTGTGGCGGCGGTTGGGTTGACCCTCGGGGCCCTGGCCGGCTGGTTCGCCAATGGCTTATCAGAATCCCTGGCCGAAAAAATGACACAAGGAATTGCTGACAAGCCATTAGGACAACAGTTGCTGATCGGCAGTACGCTGGGCGGACTCGTCGGCGGTCTTCATGGCGCCCGTAGCCGAGGCGCTCTGGCTATCGCGGCCGCCAGCTCCGCTCGGACATTGACGTTAGGCGTACGTCTGGGCTGCTCTATGCGGGGAGTCGCGGGGGCCGTCGCGACGGCCAGTGCCGTTGGCACGGCGGACACAGTGGCGCAAGTGATGGTCAGCAATGCGATGCGTTGGTCTGCTGCACTAGGCGGTTCCATCGGGGGCTTTGTGCTCAATTCCGTAACCGACAGCACCAAAGTGGGTGAGTCGGCGGGTAAAGGCGCTGTGGCGGGAGGGCTCATCGGCCGGGTGATGGACAGCCATTTTCTGTTGGGTATCGCCACCCTTTGGTCGGATTGTTTCTACGGTTTAGGTAAAAAAAGCCGGTATGCGGCAGCGGGCGCCATGACCTACCAAATGATCGCCAATAGTGATAATCCAGGTTATTGGGAACAAACCGGCGCAACGGTTGGCGGTATTGCCGGCGGCCTGGCAGGGGCCATCAATATCCGCACCGGCATGGATGTTACCCAACCCAGCAAATGTTTGAAGATGGCCACCGACGGGATGTTCGCGTCATTGCTGACCCGGTTGCGTGCGGTAGGAAATATTATTTTGCTGGCCAGTGAGTAAGGATATCAGTCGCGTTGGGTTGACATCAGCCTGTTGGCGGTCTCTTCATCCGTCACCAGCCCGTTGATCCAGTTGCCGTTCAGCACCGCCTGGATAGCCAGGAACTTTTCGTCGCCGCCGGCAAAGGCGATCACCGGTTTTTTCGGCCGGGAGGGGATTGTCACGCTGGTGAGACGATCGTCTAGGTCGCTGGCGACCCGTCGGCCGTTGGCACCAATAAAATGCCCGACAATTTCCGCCACCACGCCGGCCGCGTTCAGGCGGGCCACTTCCTCGCCGGTGATAAATCCGTCGGTGTGCAATGGGCACTGGTCATTCACCTGGCCGATGCCGATAAAGGTCACATCTGCCTGTGCCGCTTTTTCCATCACCATGCGATAAATGCGGTGGTTGCACCATAATTCCTTATCCGAAAGATTATCCGCGTATAGCGGTGCAGGCAGAATAAAATATTTGCCCTGGGTTTTCTCCGCCATCCAAAGTGGCACATCATAGCGGGTACAGGAGCCGTCGGAGGCGATGGCGCCGATAAGCGACACGCAGCTATGCTGAGGGCGATCCATGCCGGTCAGTTCGTTGATGGTGGCGCGCAGCGTCCGACCAGACCCCACCGCAATCACCTGTGGTTCAGATACCTCGATAAACTGCGTAATCACTTCGGCTCCCGCCACCGCAATCATGCGGTTCAGGCTCAAACTGTCCATGCCGGCGGAAGGCACGACCATGCAGGCCGAAAGCTGGAACTGCTGGGCCAACTGCTGGGCCAATGCCGTACAGTCGGCCACCGGATGGGTAATATTGACCCTGACCAGGCCGTTCTCCGAGGCCAGCGCCACCAGGCGTTGCGCTGCCTGGCGCGACACGCCAAGCACGTCGGCAATATCATGCTGGGTCTTGCCGGCGACATAGTACATCCACGCGGCGCGCGCAGCTTGGTCCAACTTTCTATCGATTTTACTCATTGATCATACTCACTTTTAGTCGTAGCAAAACTATACCCGTCAAACGATAGCGGGGTAAATCGATCATTTCCATTGTGTGAGCTAAAGCTCGTTTAGTGGGCTATTATTCGACTAAGCTTTATTTCTAAGCAATTACTCAAATTTTGAGCTTATGCTCACCCCTAGTTCGAGAGGTAATATACATTATGACCACATCAAATCAGTCTATCTGGATGCATATTGGCGCCGGTTCGTTCCACCGTGCCCACCAGGCCTGGTACCTGCACCGTCTATTGCTTCAGGGAGACCAACGCTGGTCCATCGCCTTGGGGAATATCCGTGATGATGCCAATCCACTGTTGGACATTCTGGCGACCCAAAAAGGGGAGTACGTACTGGAAACGGTCACGCCGGCGGGTGAACGCAGCTATGAGAAAATCACGTCGATCCGCAAAATCATCCCTTGGGATGAACAGCTTACCGCACTGGTGGAGCAAGGCGCAGCAGCCCAGACACGGGTGATTTCATTTACGGTAACCGAAGGCGGTTATTACCTCGACACACATTTCAAACTCGATCAGGCCAATGCGGATATTCAGGCCGACCTCAAGGGCGGTGCCCGGACCATTTACGGTGCCATCACGCGGATCCTGCAGGCCCGGCGCGCCCAGAACACCGGCAAGGTGACCCTGCTCAGTTGTGACAATGTACGCCACAACGGCGAACGTTTTAGCGAAGGGTTGACGGAATTCCTGACGTTACGTGGCGAGAACGAACTGCTGGCCTGGCTGGCGACCCATACCTCTACGCCGAACACTATGGTCGACCGTATCACCCCGCGGCCGGCAGCCGATATTGCCGGCCGGGTAAAACAGCAATTAGGCATAGACGATCGGGCACCGGTAATGGGCGAGTCGTTTATTCAATGGGTGGTTGAGGATAATTTTGTCGCCGGCCGTCCAGCGCTGGAAAATGTCGGTGTTGAACTGGTGGCATCCGTGGCAGCCTATGAAGAAGCGAAGATTCGTATCCTTAACGCCAGTCATAGCTGTATTGCCTGGGCCGGCACGTTGATTGGCCAATCCTATATCCATGAAAGCACGGGTACTGACCAGATTCGGCAAATGGCCTATGACTATGTCACCCAGGATGTCATCCCTTGCTTGACGCCCAGCCCACTTGATTTGGCCCAGTATCGCGATGTGGTGCTCGACAGATTCAGCAACCCCTATATTCGCGATACCAATCAACGGGTGGCAGCGGATGGTTTTTCCAAAATTCCCGGATTTATCACCCCGACCCTGATTGAATGCTATAGCCGTGGGCAGTCGCCTAAGGCCACCGCAGTGCTACCGGCACTGTTTTTTATCTTCATGCGTTGCTGGCATAAAAGCGAACTGCCCTATGACTATCAGGATGGCATTCTGAATGAAACCGCCACCCACGCCATGTTTACTGCGGCCGATCCCATCGCGGTATATGCCCACGACGCCAAGCTATTTGGTCCATTAGCCAGCAAACCGCAATTTGAACAACTGCTGCGCGATACTATTGCCCGGCTCGACAACTGGGTAACAACCGCGACTACGCTGACCACCAGTCATTAAATCCATCCACCTTTACCTAGAGGGAACGACATATGTATCTCGGTCTTGATTTAGGCACTTCGGAGATAAAAGCCGTCATTATCGACGACGCCGGAACGTTAGTGGCCAGTGAAGGCGAGCCGTTAACGGTACAGCGGCCTCATCCGCAATGGTCGGAACAGGATCCGGCCGAGTGGTGGGCGGCCACCCAGCGCGCCGTCACACGTTTACGCGCCCGCCATACGGATATCTGGCCGGGGATCCGCGCCATCGGCCTGTCCGGCCAGATGCATGGTGCGGTATTGCTTGACCGGCGCGATCGGGTACTCAGACCGGCGATCTTGTGGAATGACACCCGCAGCGCGTTGGAATGTACCCAGTTGACCGAACGGGCGCCAGAGCTGCACCGTATTGCGGGTAATCTGGCGATGCCTGGTTTTACCGCACCGAAACTCTTGTGGGTGGCAACCCATGAACCGGAGATTTTTGCCCAAACCGAGACTGTGTTGTTACCTAAGGATTATCTGCGCCTGATGATGAGCGGCGACAAGGTTTCCGACATGTCCGATGCTGCGGGTACCTTATGGCTGGACGTGGCCAAACGCGATTGGTCTGATTCCCTGCTGCACGCCTGCGGCCTGACCCGGGCCCAAATGCCGGCGCTGGTGGAAGGCTCGGCGGCATCTGGCCATTTGAGCGCTGATATTGCCGATCAGTGGGGCCTGTCTAAAAGCGTGGTGATTGCCGGTGGTGGGGGTGATAACGCCGCCAGCGCCGTGGGCATCGGCGCGGTGAATAACGGTGACGCCTTTATTTCGCTGGGTACCTCCGGGGTCATCTTCGCCGTGAACGAACGTTTCAGCCCTAACCCGCAGTCGGCGGTACATGCCTTTTGCCATGCCCTGCCCAACCGTTGGCATCAAATGAGCGTCATGCTTACCGCTGCCAGTGCCTTACGGTGGTTATGTCAGTTATTGCGTACCGATGAAATTACCCTGTTGGCGGAAGTGGCGGCACTTAGCCTGGACGATCAGAAGCGGGCACCGCTGTTCCTGCCCTACCTTTCCGGTGAGCGTACCCCGCATAACGATCCCATCGCCAGCGGATCGTTTCATGGATTAACTCACTCGACGGAGCGCGCCTCGCTGGCTTACGCGGTGTTGGAAGGGGTGGCGTTTGGCTTGGCGGACGGTTTACACGTCATGCAACAAGCCGGCAGCCACATCGAACAGTTTTCATTGATCGGCGGTGGTGCCCGCAGCCCTTGGTGGGCTCAACTGATCGCCGATGTGGTGGATATTCCGGTGGTGACACACCAGGATGGTGCGGCCGGCGGCGCGTTGGGCGCTGCGCGCCTAGGCTGGCTAGCCGTGGGCGGTAACGAGGCGCAGGTATGCCGTAAGCCAGCCGTCCATACCCGCTTCATTGCCGGGACTGAACGTGCCGGGCAGTTGTCAAGTCGGTTGGCGCTGTTTCGGTTTTTTTATCGCCAGCAGGTGGAGGCCCGCCAACGGGTGCGCTAAACCCAGGCTTCCCGGATCCGTCGGCGGAGCGCCACCCGGGAGCCATACAACGCAGTTATGTTTTTAATTTATAATAATCATATAGTTAACTCTGTACCTACGTGAAAAATGATGGGTATACCTAACGTGAAAAACAGAAGGAAAGACATCGATGAAAAAAGTATTAGTGAGTCTCCTGCTGGCGGTCTCAACGGTCGCGGTTTCGGCCCATGCTGCAGATAAGATCAAGGTGGGTTTTGCCAACCGCACCCTTAACGGCGCTTTTTTTAACGGCCTGACCGAGTACATGAAAATCCATGCCAAAGAACGCGGTTATGAATTGATTACTACCGATGCGCGCGGCGATTTGAATAAACAGATCTCTGATGTTGAGGACATGATTTCCCAAGGCATTAATTATCTGGTGCTGAATCCGCAGGATCCCAAAGCCGGGATGCGCATTACACAAATTGCCAAACGCGCGGGTATTCCTACGGTGATCCTCGATAGCGATATTTCACTGGATGCGCCGGTCATTACCCGAGTGCAGGCCAACAACGCTAAAAATAATATCGCCATTGGCGAGTATGCGGTGGAACAGTTTGGTAATAAGCCAATGAACTGCGTCATTATCAGCGGCAACCAGGGCAACCTGGTCGGTGAAGCGCGCCGGAGCAACTTTATGCTCGGTGTCATGGAAGCCCAATTAAGAAAATATAACCACACCAGCCTGACCATTGTCAGCCAAGGTTGGGGCAACTGGGATCAGCAAGGTGGACTTAAGGCCATGGAAGATATCATCGTTGCCCAAGGTGATAAAATCAACTGTGTTTACAGCGAAATGGACGATATGGCCCTTGGCGCTATTTTATCGTTAAAGGGTGCCAATAAACTTCAGAACGTGAAGGTCTATGCTCACGACGGTTATAAAAAAGGTCTGGAAGCAATTGAACGGGGCGATTTGCAGGCCACTGCAGCGAATAACCCTAATGTCTTGACCGATACCGTACTGGACGTTATCGCTAAGTATCAGGCAGGTAATAAAGATTTTCCTGATTACGTTTATACCCCAACAGTGCTCATCACGAAAGATAACGTTAAGCAAATCTACGATCCTAAATCGCTGTTCTAACGTCATTCTCTCCCCCTTGTTACAAGGGGGGGTGAAAATGAGGAGTTTTTATGGACCAGTATGCAGTCGTTATCGATAAGGTAAAAAAAAGTTTTGGCGGCGTTCATGCGTTGAAAAGTATTAATCTAAAAGTGAAGAAGGGCACCATTCATGCCATTGTGGGCGAAAATGGTGCCGGTAAATCCACCCTGATGAAGATCCTGTCCGGTATCTATATTAAGGACAGTGGCACCATCTACATCAACGGCAAGGAAGTCCATTTCACTTCGCCAAAACAAAGCCGTGAAAACAACATCGGTATTATCTATCAGGAGCTGGCGCTGGCCCCCGATCTTACGGTGGCGGAAAATATTTTCTTGGGTGATCTGGGCTTTGGCGGCCAGTTTATCAACTGGAAAAAAATGAATCGGAAAGCCGGGCGAGTGCTATCCAATCTGGGTTTTCATATTCCGCCCACGGTGAAGCTGGGTACGCTAAGTGTCGCTTATCAACAAATGGTGGAAATTGCCAAGTCTCTAGCCCGGGATGTGAGGATATTAATTCTTGATGAACCTTCGGCGGTATTGTCGAACCGGGAAATCGACATCTTGTTTAGTCAGCTAAAATTATTAAAAGGGCAAGGGGTGACCATTCTTTATATCTCCCATCGACTGGATGAGATATTTGCCATCGCTGACGCCATTACAGTGATAAAAGATGGTGAGACCATTACCGATTTGGATCCTAAAACCTGTACTGAAGATGACATTATTTCCAATATGGTGGGACGTAAGTTTGAAAATCTCTACCCGCCTAAAAACATCCCGCAGCAGGAAATGGTGCTTGAGGTCTATGGCATGTCCACCAAATCGTTGTTGAAGGATATCAATCTGACCGCTAAAAAAGGCGAAATCGTCGGTTTAGCCGGGTTGGTGGGGTCTGGGCGTACCGAAATATCCCGCTGCTTGTTTGGCCTCGATCGCATGAGCGCCGGCCGGATTGTTAAAAACGGTAAGGAAATCACTATCCGCCATCCCGCTGACGCCATGCGTCAAGGTATCGGTATGGTGCCGGAAAACCGCAAAGAGCAGGGCGCTATCTTGTCCCGTCCCATACGGGAGAACATGACGTTATCCAATTTAAAACGGGTTTGCTACCGCTTCGGCATTATAAATTATCCCAAGGAACGAGCACTTAGTGAGGTGTCGCGTCAACGCTTGTCGATAAAATTAGGCTCGGTGGAAGATCCCATATCCAGTCTCAGTGGTGGCAATCAGCAAAAAGTGGTGATCGCCAAATGGCTGGCAACGCAATGCGACTTGCTGATCCTTGATGAACCTACCCGCGGTGTGGACGTCGGCGCCAAGGTGGAAATTTATAACGTCATTCATGAATTAGCTGAAAAAGGCTACGCCATTATTGTTATTTCATCGGAAATGATTGAGGTGATCTCCTTATCTCATCGGGTCTACGTCATGAGTGAAGGGGCGATAAACCAAGAGCTGCAAGGGGATCAGATCACCGAAGAGAACATTATGCGATTCGCCATACCTAAACGCGCTTTAGCGTAGCTGAGGAAACATTATGGAAACGGTAAACCCGACCACTAAAACCACAAGCTCGGTTTTGTGGGCTAAAACACTGAAATTTTTTGCCAGCAATTCCACGCTACTGGTGTTTTTTGTCATGCTGATTGTGGCTAATTTCTTGTCCGATCGCTTTTATAGTCCTGAGAATATCACCAATGTCTTAAGACAAAGTGTACCGTTGGGGCTGGCGGCAATTGGTATGCTGTTTGTGATTCTCACCGGCGGTATTGATCTTTCTGTCGGCTCGATAATGGCGCTGGTGTCGGTGTCGGTGGCGTTGCTGATCCCGGAAATCGGCGTATTGCCCGCCATCGTGGCTGGCGTCGGCGTGGCGACCCTGGTCGGTGCGGCGGCCGGGTGTCTGGTGACGTTTTTTAACATTGCGCCGTTTATCGCCACGTTGGCGATGATGACCATCGCGCGCGGTTTTGCGTTGATCGTCGCCAAAGGGCAACCCATCTTTATCGATGATGTGTCTTATGTGAATTTCGGCACGGGTTACCTGTTTGGGCTACCGCTGCCGGTGTATGTGTTTATTGCCTTTGCGTTATTGGCTCATTTTGTTTATCAGTACACGGTATTTGGCCGATTGGTGATTTCCATCGGATCAAATGAAACCGCCACGCGTTTTGCCGGGGTGCGCGTCGATTGGTATAAATTTGCTGTCTACGCCTTAAGCGGATTGGCCTGTGGCCTGGCGGGCGTACTGGCGTCCACCCGTACCGGTGTGGGTTCGCCGGTGATGTCCATTGGTTTTGAACTGGACGTCATTGCGGCGGTGGTGGTGGGGGGCGCCAGTCTGGCCGGTGGACGGGGCACGATAGTCAATACCATTGTCGGCGTGCTCATCCTGAGTATTATTTCCAATCTTATGAATTTGATGAATATTTCCGGCTATAACCAGCAGGTGGTGAAAGGCGCGATTATCATCATTGCCGTGATGCTGGAAAGTGTTAAATCCCGCGTGCGTGCTTAGGTTAGGGGTTTACATTGTTCGTAGAGCGCACGAAAACGGGTGTACTGTTCGGTGTAAAAAGGGTGGTTAACGTTATCGGGCTCAATGATCTCACCAAAGCGTACGCAGGCGCTGGCACCGTGCCAATCATCCCTTAGGCCGGTGCCGATGGCGGCGGTCCAGGCTGCGCCAAGGCATGATCCGGGGTGGCCCTCCAGGCGCTGTAACGGCACACCGAGCACGTCGGCGACGATCTGCATCCACAGTCGACTGCTCGACCCGCCGTCGGAGACAATATAACGCCGGGTGGGATAACCCAAATCGTGCAGGCTGTCCATATGATGCCTGATGGCATAGGCATAGGCTTCCAGCAGCGCGCGCCATATATGGCCAGCATCGTGGGACAATGTTAGTCCGAATACCACGCCGCGCGCTGCAGGGTCGTGCAATGGGGTTTTTTCTCCCAGAAAATAGGGCAGGCAGAGTACGCCGTCGGCGCCCGGCGGCCGTTGCTGCGCCAGACTGTCAAGGAATTGATGCAATGAGAGACCGGCCAGTTCGGCGGCCTCGCGGTGCTGGCCGGCGAAGTTTTCCGCAAACCAGTTGAGGCCGGACCCGCCGGTGGACATGCAGCCATTTGGCATATACATGCCGGGAATCAAATGATAATCAAGATACAGGCGCGCATCGGGATTGACCGTGACGGCGGCGGTCAACACATCCACCGAACCGCCGAACTTGAGCAACACATCACCCGGGTGGGTAACGCCGGCACCAAGTGCTGAGGCGATCATATCCGCCGCGCCGCCGATCACCGGTGTTCCCTCCGCCAGCCCGGTATGACGCGCTGCCCTCGCGGTTACTGCCCCCAGAATCTCATGTGAATGCACCAGGCGCGGCACTGCCCGGCGCGGCAGATGGGCCAGGGCGATCTGCTCATCATCCAGTGTATGGGTGGTGATGTTGATAAAACCCGCTTCCAGTGCCCAGTTTTGTTCAATGGCAGATTCACCGGTCAGGCGCCAGTTAATAAAATCATAAGAACCGAACACGGTGGCAATCCGTTGATGGATGTCTGGCTCATGCTGCTCCAGCCAGCGGATTTTAGCGCCGACCAACTGTTGATTGATGCCGTTGCCGCTGCGTTTAATAAACGCCGATTCATCCTGCTCGGCGCGGATGGCGGCGACCTGAGGTCCGCAGCGTCCATCGCTTTGCTGAATACTGGGACGCAGCAATGTGCCTTGATCATCAAGTAGCACTACCGCCGGCAGCATACCTGTGACGCCGATCCCGGCAATCTGCGCCGCGTTAATGCCACTGGTGGCCAATAACTCACGGCAGATCTCGCCGACGTTTTGCCACCATTGCTCGGGGTCTTCTTCAGTCCAGCCCGGCTGTGGCGAAAACAGTCGCACCGGACGCGATACAACGGCCAGCACCCGATCAGGCAACTGGAGCAACATACCGATGGTGGAGGTGGTGCCTATATCAATACCCAGCAAGCAGCTCATGCATACTCCCGTCCAGACGCCGTTGTGGCGAGTGTTAACGCAACTTTTCTACTACATCCATAAAGCGTTTAACCCGATCGCCATCAACTGCGTTCCAGGTATATCCATTAATTTTGAAATGTGTGCCGATGATCACGCCGCTGGCCAAACTCAGAACATCATGCACGTTATCGATATTGGTCCCAGTATTGGCAAACACCGGCACATCGGTAACCGCTTCACATACGTTACGCAAATGCGATTGATCCGCCGCCTCGCCGGTGATCGGACCTGAGACTAAAATGGCATCGGCCAAGGAGGAGAACACGGCGCTACGCGCGCGCAGTTCTATGGGGCGATTATCCAGTGAGTGAGCAAACTCGGCGTTGATATTAAACAACAGTTTCATGTCGTCGCGGCCGAGGTTGTGCCGCAGTCTGGACGCGGTGGCGCAGTCTGGCTGCCAGATGCCCATATCCGAAGCGAAGACGCCGGTAAATATTTCGCGCACAAAACTGGCGCCGGTGACCGCGCCGATGGCTACACTGGCTTTAGGATCCCATAGATAATTAACACCGAAGGGCACTTTTAGAACGGGTTTAATCGCCTGAACCACCGCAGACATGGCGGCAACACCTTCCGTTGCGGCGTTAAACACGTAAGGCCGGTCATTTTCATTGCCAAACATAATGGCATCAACACCCCCCGCCTGTAATTTTTCCACATCGGCTAGCACGTCGGTTATCAGCTTATCAATACCACCATCGGCATCGTAGAGCGGTGAACCCGGTAAGGCACCAATATGGGCCATGGCGATGACGGCTTTTTTCTTATTACCAAAAAATTCAAAAATCATGGGATACTCCAGACGACGTAATGAGGAACCTTTATGTCCTGTTTCGGGATTAGCCAGGTCCAGGTAAAAGGGGGGCAATCACCACTTTTATCCTGGCCGCCTCAAGCGCCAGGGCAATAGCCGGAGGCGGCGAGTTTTCTGTAATCAGCATGTCCACTCCTTGCAACGGGGCGATATTGACCAGCGACATGCGTTGGAATTTTGATGAATCGCACAACACCACTTTATAACCAGAACGGCTAAGATAGACCCGCTTTAGATCGACATCTTCAAACGAATAATCATAAAAGCCACTCGCGGTGATGCCAGAAATACCGATAAACGCCACATCGAACCACAATTGTTCAAACTGGGCGACGGCAATGGGGCCGCCCATGGCCATTTCGTCACCGCGCATATATCCGCCAGCCAGATAAATTTCCGGAGCACCGCTGCCCATGCGATGAGCGATACGAACGCTATTGGTGAAAATTTGCATCCGATTGCGTTCCACGAGTTTCTCCGCCACCAAATAGGTGGTGGTGCCCACATCCAGCGCTACTGTTCGGTAGCCGCAGGCAATGTCCGCTGCCACCGCTGCGATCCGCGCCTTGGCTCCGCTGTTGCGGATCAGGCGGGTGCTAAAGCTGGGCTCTTCGCGATCCATGTCCACCGGTGTGCTGTTTTCGGGTAATACCGCGCCACCGTGGATCCGCACCAATTTCCCTTCTGTTTCCAATTCAACCAAATCACGGCGTATTGTCATGTCCGATACGTCAAGCTCGGCGGCGATCTGGCTAACCGAGATAGAGCCTTGTTGGACCAGCACGTTGAGAATATACAGTTGCCGATCCTGTGCAAGCAACTTAGGTCGTTCCGGTTTTTCATCCTGAATCAGGGATTCGTCTTTGTGTACGTTCATACGATATCCATTTTGTCGCCATGTTCGAGTTAATGTGCAAATCAAACATTAATTTGAACATAATGCAGATTATTGAATTTTTATCAAACAAAATCCAGTGTAATTTGTTTTGATTTGTTTGATTAATTGTTGTAGATAATAGTACATCCGACAAAGGAGCGCAAAATGAGCAACGATAACCTCAGCCCCTGTCAATTTTCCGGTTTGGCGGGGCAGGCCGCCATTGTTACCGGTGGTGCCACCGGTATTGGTCGGGCCATAGCCCGCGCCCTCATCGCCCAGGGTGTCCGGGTTGCCATCGGCGACATCAATGAAGTCTCGGTCAAACGCACAGCGGAAGAGTTGGGCCGCGACAGCCTCGGTTTTTATCTGGATGTCAGCTCGCGTGCCTCGGTCAGTGACGCGTTTGCCAAGGTAAATGAGGCGTTTGGCAGCGTCCAGATATTGGCCGCCAACGCCGGTGTTTCCTCCATGCAGCACGCACTCAAACTCACTGATGAAGAATGGGATTTTAATTTTGACGTCAATGCCAGGGGCGTCTTTCTCACCAACCAAATTGCCGCCCGACAGTTCGTTTCCCAAGGCCAGGGGGTGATTGTCAACACCGCTTCGCTAGCGGCAAAGGTTGGCGCACCGTTATTAGCCCACTATTCCGCCAGCAAATTTGCCGTATTGGGTTGGACTCAGGCGCTGGCGCGGGAATTGGCGCCAAAAGGCATTCGGGTAAACGCTGTCTGTCCGGGTTTTGTGAAAACCAGCATGCAGTCGCGTGAAATAGAATGGGAAGCCGAACTGCGCGGGGTTTCTCCCGAACGGGTTATTGCTGACTACATTGCCCAAACGCCGCTGGGACGTCTGGAAACCCCAGAGGATGTCGCGGATGTGGTGGTGTTTCTTTGCTCAGATGCGGCGCGGTTTATGACCGGGCAGGGTGTAAATGTGACCGGTGGCGTCTATACCGGATAATTTGAAACAAAAAGCAACATAATGACTTATATCGAACATTCCGTCTCCTGGACTCCGGAGGCCGACGGCGCGTGTTGGCCGTGAGGATAAAAGACCGTTTGCCATTGTTTTTCGCAGGGTAGACGACAGTGGCGACAGCGTCGGGAGAGTACCAACCCATGGCTTCGATCGAATTACACAACGTGTCGAAAATCTACCAAAGTAACCAATACAGCGTGCGTGACGTTAATCTCACCATCCACGATGGTGAATTTGTCATCTTTCTTGGCCCGTCAGGCTGCGGTAAGTCCACTACTCTGCGTATGATCGCCGGCTTGGAAAGCATTACCTCCGGCGAGTTACGCATCAATGGACAAAATGTCAATCGGATGGCACCCCGGGATCGTAACATCGCGGTGGTATTCCAAAGCTATGCCCTCTATCCACATATGACCGTGGCGGAAAATATGGCCTTCGGTCTGAAAATGCGCGGCACTCCGGTTGGGGTGATTCGGAAAAAAGTTGCCGAAACCGCCGCCATGCTGGGACTTGATCAATTGCTGCACCGAAAACCGGCGGCGCTTTCCGGCGGCCAGCGCCAGCGGGTAGCGCTGGGACGGGCGATTGTCCGCGAGCCGCAGGCTTTTTTACTGGATGAACCACTATCCAATCTGGACGCACAGCTGCGTGCAGAGATGCGAACCGAATTGATAAAACTTCATCGCCGATTGGGAAAAACAATGATTTATGTGACCCATGATCAAGTTGAAGCCATGACAATGGGCGATCGTATATGCATTATGCGTGACGGTTACCTAGTGCAAAGTGGTAAACCCCTAGAGGTGTATGCTAACCCGGCCAATATTTTCGTGGCGCGTTTTCTCTCATCACCGCCAATTAACTTATTGCCTTGCGTGGTGCGGACTTGGGCCAATGGCGTCTCGTTATTGTTGACCGATGATTGTCGAATCCACGTGGCACATTATGCCCAGGCGGATTACCGCCGCTATGATGGACAGACCGTAACCCTCGGCATCCGGCCGGAAGATTTTCACGCCCGGCAACTCGATGCCAATTGGCAACCCTTGCGGTTCAAGGTGACCGGGGTGGAAGCGCTGGGCGCTGAGAATATCGTCACGGGCACCATAGACGATGTGCGTTTTGTGGTCCGCCTTGACCGGCATACCCTGCCGACACCGGGGGATAGCATCATCCTTTATATGGATCCCGAACCGCTCCATTTGTTTGACACCCAGACCGGCGATGTTCTACCGCGCCGGGCTTCGCCACTGCTTGCCAGTTAAGTCGGGAGCACGGTTATGTTACGCAAAATCGCACTGCATCTTGGACTGATTCTCGCCTGCGTTGCGGTGCTACTGCCGCCGCTCTGGGCATTGCGTACCAGTCTGGTTCCCGAGTCTTTGGCCTACAGTACCGACATTTTCCCCGGTTGGTCATGGGAAAACTATCACGCACTGATAACCAAAAATAATTTTCTCACCCACTACGGCAATAGCCTGATTGTCTCCTTATGCTCCGTGGCTGTGGCGATGCCCTTTGCCGCCGCGACGGGCTATGCGTTCGCCCGTTTTAGAACCGGTGGACCGGCGGCGCGTTTTATCATGCTGGCAACGCAAATGCTGCCAGCGGTGGCGCTGGTCTTGCCCGCGTTTGCATTGTTGCGCACCATGGGATTAACCAACTCGCTGGTAGGCTTAACGCTGGTTTACGCAGCGCTTAATTTGCCCTTTCTCACCTGGATTTTGATGAGTTTTTTTGAAGGTATTCCGGTTGATTTGGAGTGGGCGGCCATGACGGATGGTGCCACCGCCTGGGGAGCATTTCGCCATATTGTCCTGCCCATATCCTTACCAGGGCTGGCCGCGGCTGCGGTATTGGGCTTTATTTTGTCATGGAATGAATTTTTGTTTGCCTTGGTGCTCAGTGGGCCGCAAACCGCCACTATCCCGGTGGCATTGGCAGCGCTGCAGACGTCCAACGGCGTGCAAATCGGCAAAGTGTCGGCCGGCGTGATATTGGCCATTTTGCCACTGATTATCGCATCGCATTTTATCCAGAGGTACATCGTTAAGGGCCTGACTTTTGGTAGCGTTAAGTGACGCGCCTTTGGTATTTTCAGTAAAGAAAACACCCGTCTATCTAGACGAAACAGGAGAACACCATGTTGCTAAAGAAAAAAATAGTATGCATATCAGGATTGGTGATGTTGTCCGCCGCCATGGGGGTGCAGGCTAAAGAAGTGGTACTGCGTGCGCTGATGGAAGATGTCCCGGAAACCCATATTATCGAACAAATGTTACCGCAGTTTGAAAAAAAGACTGGAATAAAAGTCCAGTTTGAAAAAATTGGCTACGGCGATATGCATGATAAGCTGGTATCGCAGCTGATTGCGCCACAAAGTTATTATAATCTATTGGAAGTGGATTTTCTTTGGGCCGGAGAGTTCCCCACTGCTAATTGGCTGACTGATCTTACTCCACTAATTAAAAAATCAAAATTTGATACTCAAGCTTTTATTCCATCCATGGTTTCCTTGCTTAATCACGACCCCAAAAAAATATATATCCTGCCGATGTATAATTACTCTATGGGCCTGATTTATCGCACCGATCTCCTGGCAGATAAGACCGTGGCTCAGCAATATCAGGCCGCGACCCAAAAACCGCTGGCGCAGCCGAAAACCCTAGAAGATTACGTTACCCTGGCGAAATTCATTAAACAAACGCAAGGTATCGCCGGCGCGGCGATGCAAGGGCAACGGGGCGATCCCAATAGTATGGAGTTTTCCAATTATCTGTTTGCCGCCGGTGGCGAATATCTGGATGGGAATAATAACGTTGTCCTTAATAGTCCTGCGGGTAAGCAGGCACTGACATTATATGTCGACGCCATCAAAAATGCGGCTCAGGACGGTGCGCTGTCCGCCACCCTTGACGACACCATGCGTCTCATGTGCAGTGGTAAAGCCTTTAGTATGATCACCTATTGGTGGATGTTGCCGCAATTGGACAACCCCAAGACCTGCCCGGCGGTGGCGGGTAAACTGGCACTGGCACCGATGCCGGGTGGTCATGGCGAAAGCGGTGGCTGGGGATGGGGTATTCCTAAAAATGTCTCACCAGAGGAAAAACAAGCCGCCTGGACGTTTATCCAATGGGTACAAAATAAACATGTGGAAACCGAACGGGCATTACAAGGGCATGCGCCGGTGCGCGCCGATGTTTACAAAGATCCGGCGGTATTGGCTAAGTTTCCTTATTACCAGACAGCGGAACAGGTGGTGGCCACCGGGAAGTCTTTCCCGATATTCACCTACTCCGCCCAATATGAAGATGTGCTGGGTACCCAACTGTCTCAGGTGGCAGGGGGTAACGGTAGCATTGACGCCGCCCTGGCGGAATCTGCCACCCAACTTGAAACGCTGTTGAAAAAGTGATGGCTGATGCCGATTAAAACCTCCGCAGTCTCTTTGCGTAAACCTAAACCCGGCGTTGCCGGGTTTGACCGGTTTTGCTTAACCGGCTGGGCATTTGCTTCTCCCGGCCTGTTGGCGCTGGCCATTGTTTTGGGTTTCCCGGTTATTTACGCGCTGGTATTGGCGTTCTCGTCGTTCACGTTGTTACGGCCGACGCTGGCCCCCTTCGTCGGTCTTGACAACGTTATTGCCGTACTGAGTGACGATGCTTTTTGGTCAGCGGCCTGGCTAACGATAAAATATTCACTGATTACTGTTTCCGGGGAATTTATCGTCGGACTGGGCATCGCCTTGATGTTGAATCGGGTGGTGAAAACCCGGCCGCTTTATTTTGCTTTGCTGATCATCCCCATGGCGATGTCGCCGGTATGTGTAGGGCTAATTTGGCGCATGCTGTTGCAACCTAACCTGGGTATTGTCAACCATATGCTGGAAAGTTGGGGATGGCCGCGGGTGGATTGGCTTGGTAGCCCCACGTTGGCCTTTTGGACCATGGCGTTTATTGATATCTGGCAGCAAATGTCTTTTGTGGTGTTGATCCTGGTCGCCGGCCTTGCCGCGCTGCCCCGTGAACCTTACGAGGCAGCGGAAATGGATGGCGCACGAGGCTGGCAGCAATTTTGGTATATTACCCTGCCAATGCTGCGCCCGGTGGCGGCCATCGCCGTGGTGATTCAGTTAATCAATGAACTGCGGACCTATGATTTACCCTATGTGCTCACACGCGGTGGTCCGGGTACTGCCACCGAAGTGCTAAGCTTTTTTGCCTACCGCCGGGCGTTTCTCGGTCTGTCGATCAACGAAGGCGCGGCGGCGGCGTTGGCGTTATTGTTGATTGTGCTGGCCATGACGGTGGTGTTTTTCGCCATGCTTGAGCGACGTCGCTAGCGGCCAGACCGCCAGAGATTATTGGCCGATATCGCGCAGTTTTTTACCTGACATCAGGTTGTGCTCGATTTTTTCCAGCGTGATATTTTTGGTTTCCGGTATCAGTACGAAAGTGACCACCACAAAGGCAACATTCAGCGCGCTATAGAGCCAGAAGGTGGCGGCAGCGCCGATATGGCCGATTAACGTAAGGAAGGTGGCGCCAATAATCATATTGGACACCCAGTTGGTGGTGGTCGAGCAGGTGATGCCGAAGTCGCGGCTTTTCAGCGGCTGGATTTCCGAACACAGGATCCATACCACCGGGGCGGCGCTCATCGCGTAACCGGCAATACACATCATGGTCATGCCCACTGACAGGTAGGAGATACCAGCGGAATGATTGCCCCGGTCAATGAGTTGTAGGCAAATGCCCAGCATCAGTGTGCCAACGGCGATGACGCTAAAGCCAATTTTCAACGCGGGTCTGCGCCCGGCCTTATCCACCATGCCGATGGCGATAAATGTCGCCAGTACAAAGGTCAGACCGACAATCACGGTTGCCATCATTTGCTGATAGGTGGTGGTAAAACCCGCCAGGCTGAATATCTTTGGCGCATAATACATAATGATATTCATTCCGGTAAACTGCTGCATCGCCTGCAGCAACATTCCCAAATAAACCGCGCGTCGTACATTGCTATTGGTCTTGAATAATCCCCAGCCGTTTTGCTTTAATTTGAGACTTTCGCGGATATCGTTAAGTTCCTGGCGCGCTTTTTCCGAGGTGTCGCGTAGCATACGCAACACCTGCTCCGCCTCGATATGCCGCCCTTTCGACGCCAGCCAGCGCGGACTGTTGGGCAGAAAGAATACTGCCGCCAACAGGATCACTGCTGGTATACTCAGTACGCCTAGCATTCCCCGCCAGTTGCCGCTTGCACTAAAGGCGGTATCGGATAAAAAGGCTAATAAAATGCCCAGAGTCACCATTAATTGATACATGGCGATTAATTTACCGCGTACCGACTCAGTTGCCATTTCAGATAAATAGAGGGGGGCGGTATATGAGGCGATGCCGATGGCAAACCCTAGCAGAACCCGGCTTAGTAGCAATACTTCCGCCGATGGCGCCAGTGCCGAACCCAGGGAGCCGAAAATAAACAGTACCGCGCCGATCATCAGGCTATATTTACGCCCTAGTCTGGATGAGAACCAGCCATTGGCCAGCGCACCCAGTGCGGCGCCGAGCATCATGCTGCTGACAATCCATTCCTGTAGCTGGCTGCTTAAGGAAAAATGCTTGGCTATCAGTGGCAGCGCGCCAGCAATAACGCCGATATCCAGCCCGAACAACAGCCCTGCCATGGCGGCGGCAAAAGAGATAAAGGCATTCATAAAACGCGCATTTCCGGTTGTCTGCGGGCCGGATACGGCGTGAGAGGATTTATATTCTTCAGATACTGACATGGAGCGTCTCCACACTGCTTAATATTGGCGATATGCCGAGTAGAGGCTTAACATGGAGCATATCGCTGGCAACGGTGAGACCGGGTCGGCTAAAGATATATACATTCCTGCTACTAAAGCGAAATTTGTGATACATGTATCACAAAACATAGCGCATATGTCCCTAAGTAATGGATATTACAGCTGTAGGGGGACGTGTTAATATTTATCCAGGTTAATCCATCCGGTAGTAGCACGGTTGATAATAAAATAGCGATAAATAGGGTAAAGTACTGCCCGCCGGGCACGCTTTTAATGCTCAGGGTGAAGTGCTAGAGTGAGCTGAATTGCAGGTATTCCCGTCAGCGGGCTGATTTAAAATCCGCGATTCCCAACATAAGAACACGGCGGTAGAGAGCTGTATGGACTTTAAAGACTATTATGCCGCATTGGGTGTCGAACCCTCTGCCGATATTAAAACGATCAAAACCGCTTACCGGCGCCTGGCGCGGAAATATCATCCCGATGTGAGCACCGAGGCCAATGCCGAAAGCAAGTTTAAAGACGTTGCCGAAGCTTATGAGGTACTCAAGGATACCGCTCGCCGTGCGGAATATGACGACTTGCGTAAATACGGTCATGGCGGCCGGTTTGAAGCGCCTCCCGGCTGGCAGCCTGGTGGTCGGACACGGACGTCAAGCAGCGACGCGGGTGCTGGTTTCCAGGATCGTGATTATTCCGATTTCTTTGAATCGGTCTTCGGTGCTCGTACTCAGGGTGGGCCACGTGCCGGGACACCACGCCGCGGGCAGGATGTGGAAATTGAAGTGCCGGTGTTTTTGGAAGAAACGCTGGCGGATCATCAACGCACTATCAACTACCACCTCGCCGGTCCGGTGGAACAGGGGCGCCAGGGCGCACCGGTAAGCAAGACGCTCAAGGTTAAGATTAACGCCGGCGTGACCGACGGCGATCGCATTCGTGTGAAAGGGCAAGGACCGGCGGGTGTCAATGGCGGTGCCCACGGTGATTTGTATCTGATTATACGCATTGCTCCACATCCTCTGTTCGATCTTGATGGTGCCAACCTGCTGGTGACGTTACCTCTCGCACCATGGGAAGCGGCGCTGGGCGCCAAGGTTACCGTGCCTACTCTGACGGGAAAAATCACCCTGAGTGTGCCTGCCAACAGCCAGCCGGGCCAGCAGTTACGTATCAAAGGCAAGGGGCTTGTCAGTAAACAGGGCACTGGCGATTTGTATGCGTTAATCAAAGTGGTCATGCCGCCGCAGTTTGATGAACAGGCGCGGGAGCTTTGGACGCAGTTGGCCATGCACTGTGCATTTAATCCTCGAGCGGAATGGGAGTAATGGGTTATGAGCGAAGTCAGGCTAACGTTGGAAGTTGCTGAAATTTGCCAGTCCGCCGCTATTTCCCGCGATGAATTATTCGAAGTAGTTGCACTTGGTATTATTGTCCCCGAAGAGGACGACGATGACGGCGAATGGCGCTTTGAGCCCGTCGCGTTGCACGACTTGCTGCGGGCGCAACGCCTGCGGCGAGATCTTGAACTGGATTGGGAGGGTATTGCTCTGGCGGTTGGTTTGCTCGATGAAATTACCCGTCTGAGAACGGAAAATCGCCGTCTGTTGCAGCGGCTGGAACGGTTTACCGGTAAGAAACGTCCTTTCAATGTGAAAGATGACGATTGAACATGTTGATTAAACCGGTGTCCTACCTCCAGCCATAGGGATCATGCATCCCTTAACCAACGGTATGAGAGGGTTCATGAGAGCCTTGGTGATCTGTAGGGACAACATTGGGGACACGTTGTTGACGACCCCACTTATTAGCGCATTGGCCAATGAAGGCCATTACCAGGTCGATGTATTGGCCAACAGCTACAATGCTGAGGTACTGGCGTGTAATCCCGATGTGGCTACGGTCTTTATCTATAAAAAAATCCATCATCGTGCCGTCGGAGAATCCCGGTTTGCCGTTATTTTACAGCGGATAAAGATCATGTGGCGCATCCGCCACACCCGTTATGATGTGGCCGTGGTTGCCAAAAGCAACTGGAATCAACGGGTACTGAAATGGGCCACGCTTGCACGCGCGCGGCGTATCCTGGCGTTGGGCACTCTGCCGAATAGGGCAATCACCGATCTGATAAGTCCCCCCCCCGGCACGGAACATTTAGTGCAACGTTTTCAGCGGTTGTTAGTGCCCTTGGGCATCTATACCGAGGCGGGGCCGCTAGTGCTTAATGCCCGGCCTCAGAGCATTGCCGCAATGTCTCACCAGTGTACTATTGATGGTCTGGTGCCGGTGGTTGGCCTGCAAATCAGCGCGCGTCGGCCGCTACAGCGCTGGCCAGCGGCCAATTTTATTGCTCTCGCCCAGCTTATTGCTGCCGCGGGTCCTTGCCGAATTATTTTACTCTGGTCCCCTGGCTCAGCGGATAACCCTGCCCATCCGGGCGATGATGAGATGGCAGCCAAGATCGTGGCCGACTGCAAGTTATCCTGCCTTACGCCTATACCCACCCGATCGCTGGACGAGCTGATTGCCGCGATGCAGCTTTGCGATCGGGTGGTGACCAGCGATGGTGGAGCCATGCATATTGCGGCAGCTCTGGGGAAAGGGGTTGTTGCACTATTCGGCGATAGCGATCCGATCTGTTGGGCACCGTGGAAGGTGCCGCATCTGATATTGCATGCAGCCGATAATAATGTTGTTTCCATTGAGCCTGGACAGGTCTATCGATCATTAATGCAGTTGGCGCCAGGGAACGATAAGAGGGTTTAACGCCGCGCCTGGCTGACCCAGCGGCCGGTCACTGCCGCTTCCACCAACATACCCAGGGTCAGCGGCTGCGGGGACTCGACGGCACCAGCCCAACGCCCGAGGTAACTGATGATTTTCATCGGTAGCGGGCGAATATCCTCTGGGAAATAGGTCAGGTGATCGTAGTCGTCGGCATTGACCGCAAACTGAATAAAATAGTCGTTCATCAGATGGTCGAATTCGTCCCAGGACATATTGAGATCGTCACGTAGTGAAAAAGCCGGGGACAGCGGTCGGTATCTCCCCAACATACTGGGCTGACGTAACGGCCTGATAAACGCATAAACGCGTTCTTGCACCGCTCGCTGCAGGTCTCGATTTTGGCCCTGATTCTGACGTATTGTGGATGCTAACGCTATCATATTGCGCACCGATAAGTGTCTTCAAAACCTGGCTTATCCAGATGTAGTTTTACCAAGACCCCGGTAAATACCTCGTCGGGCGTAATGGCTATCATCGGAAAAGGGCTTCGCGCCAGTTCCGCAGGCAGGCTGTCGAGGGGGATGTAAAATACCCGATGTAGATTCAGATCTTGATAAGCACCGGTATCGCCGGTAAGTCAGCAATTGAGCGTCACGGCCTCACAGCCATCATGATCGCAAAAAATATACCGACATCCTGATAATATGGCGCTCAAGATAACATAAGGGGCATGGGAATGCAGAATAACCGCCAGTTGAGGTCGAAATCGCCAAAGATTGAAGATGACATTAACACTATTTTTGAACGTAGCATGCCATTGTTGCCAAGTTGTTTTATTTCTTCGTCGTTATTCCGCTGTCCATAATATAAATCACCTATTGCGGCGGTTGCAGTGATGCCGTTAACTGCAACACCCTAAGCCGGACTTAGCCGATCGGCTATGTGAATGGCCTTACCGCGAAGCTAAAAAATTCAAATTTTCGACGTTCATCACACTTTTTATGTGAGCTATGTCTAATTTCTTGCCTTTTGTTTACCCCCGAAGGATTATAGCCGTCTATGTTACCGGTAACATTTTTTGTGCCCCGCGTAATCCTGTCATCCGCCTTTGACAAAATATTCTTGCTGCAAGGTAAGGCGAGGCATAACGCATTGATTAAAAAGGGAGTAATAAGGTGATAGAACACAATTTGTCTCTATTCGACAGCGATTTTTTCGCTGCAGGCGGTCCATCCTTTGGTGGTAGTGTGTCTCTGCGCCACATTATCCCCTTGGTATGCTTGGCCGAAGATATGTGCAACCTTACGGGTTCTCCGCTATGAGTACGCTGACATTAATGATCACCGCTGTCGGCTCGGTGTTGATCCTGCTGTTTCTGGTGATGAAAGCGCGCATGCACGCCTTTATTGCTCTGCTGTTGGTTTCCGTTGGCACCGGAATCTTTTCTGGTATGCCGCTTGAAAAAATCGCTGATACCATGCAAGCCGGTATGGGCGGTACATTGGGCTTCTTGGCTATTGTGGTTGCCCTTGGTTCAATGTTTGGCAAGGTGTTACATGAGACGGGTGCTCTGGACCAGATCGCCACCAAAATGGTGCGCTGTTTCGGCGAAAGCCGCGCTTATCTGGCGCTGGGTGTGGTCGGATTGGTTTGCGCGTTGCCATTGTTTTTCGAAGTGGCCGTAATGCTGCTGATCGGGATGGTGTTTGCCGTGGCACGCCGTACCGACGGTAACCTGGTAAAACTGCTTGTGCCCTTGTTTGCTGGGGTTGCGGCGGCGGCGGCCTTTCTGCTACCCGGACCCACGCCAATGCTGTTGGCCTCGCAGATGCATGCTGACTATGGCTGGATGATAGCGATCGGCCTGGCGGCAGCCGTCCCCAGTATGCTGTTGGCCGGACCGGTTTACGGCAGTTTTATCAGTAAATATGTCACTATTCCGATGCCGGCGGAGATCGCCGAGCCAGGCCTGAAAACCGTCGCGCTGCCATCTTTTGGTTTTAGTGTCTCTTTGGTGCTGTTTCCGTTGATTCTGGTGGGGTTGAAGACCATCGGTGTGCGTTTTGTTGAGCAAGGCGGAGTGTGGTACCGTTGGATGGAGCTGGTCGGTCACCCGTTTATCGCTATTTTATTAGCCTGTTTGGTGGCCATTTATGGTCTGGCCTATCGACAGGGTATGAGCAAGGATAAGGTGATGAATATTTGCTCGGCGGCACTGCAGCCGGCGGGCATTATCCTATTGGTCACCGGCGCCGGTGGGGTGTTTAAGCAGGTACTGGTGGATTCCGGGGTCGGTTCGGCCCTCGGCCATGCCCTGGTTAGCACCGGTTTGCCCATTGCCGTGGCCTGTTATGTCCTGGCCGCCGCCATTCGTATTATTCAAGGATCGGCCACCGTTGCCTGTTTGACCACCGTGGGCCTGATCATGCCGGTGGTCGCGCCTCTGGGCCTGAGTGGTGCGCAGATGGCCGCCCTGTCGGTCTGTATAGGCGGCGGTTCCATTGTGTGCAGCCATGTTAATGACGCGGGTTTCTGGCTGTTCGGCAAATTAACCGGCGCAACCGAACTGCAAACCTTAAAAACCTGGACGGTCATGGAAACTATTCTAGGTACCACCGGGGCGGTGGTGGGGATGATCGCCTTCATGCTACTCTAAAATACCCGTCATCTTTCCCGCCACAGGGGCGTTGGCTGCGCGCGTTCACCCGGGTCACTTACTCGAGTAAGCTCCCCGGGGTTCTCTTGCTGGCCGCCTGCCTGTGACGCGAAATCTATAGGGTATTACCCGTCATCTTTCGTGCCACAGGTGCGTTGGCTGCGCGCGTTCACCCGGGTCACTTACTCGAGTAAGCTCCCCGGGGTTCTCTTGCTGGCCGCCTGCCTGTGACGCGAAATCTATAGGGTATTACCCGTCATCTTTCCCGCCACAGGGGCGTTGGCTGCGCGCGTTCACCCGGGTCACTTACTCGAGTAAGCTCCCCGGGGTTCTCTTGCTGGCCGCCTGCCTGTGACGCGAAATCTATAGGGTATTACCCGTCATCTTTCGTGCCACAGCCCAAATCTATACGTGTAGGTTAGAAGCGGTAACCGACACCGACGTTAAAGCCGTTCATTTTAAGTGTGGAATTATTCCCTAAGTTCTTTTGTGTACCTTCGTAACCTATATCCAAGGCCAGGTTTTTTATTGGGTTAATTTGTATGCCGGCACCGTACATGAATGAGGTAGTGCGAAAATGTGCACTCTTATTGTCGGAATTATCGTTCCCTTTATTGGGTTTTTGTGTAGTTTTAACATCAAATACATTCACCCCGGCCAGACCATAGATACTCACAAATTCATTAAAACGGTAAGCAGGACCTGCAGCTAACGAGTAGTTTCTAAATTTGTCTTCAGCATCAACCTTTTGTCCAAAGTCATTCACTCCATTGTAAGAGACATCATTCCCCATATAGGCTAAGGAGGTAATAAGACTCACCGAGCTATCGCCTTCGTAACGGTATTTGAGATTGACACCATGGAGAGCCACATTACCTAAATTCATCACCGGTAATGTACTTTGTGCATACCCTACTGTAACGGTATGATCGTTGGCCAACGTGTTTGTGCTTATTGCCAGGGTGACACAGGTCGCCAGAGATAATAACAACTTTTTCATTGTTCATTCCTTGATTGTAAAATCAATAGTTATTGATAGGTATAAAACGGAATAGCTTGCTAAACTGGGTATATCGTAGCGTAGGTTTACGGGGGGAACTTAAACAAAAGCTAACGCAAAAATAAAATAAAAATTTTTTTTGTGAAACCTTGTGTATAAATTATTTTTGTAAAAAATATATCGCCAAAATGTGTAAGAACCACTTATAATTTATTTAAGTGAATAAGTGAATAAGTGAATAAGTGAATAAGTGAATTTATATTAAAAATACAATGATAAATTATATATACCATTATGCCCATGGATTTGAGTTGAAGGTTGGCGGGGGAAAACAGTGACGATGTTTACTTTTTCTGTGGCGGTTAGAAACAATGAATAGAGCCCAATGCATCTGCTGCTTGGACGATAACGGCGGTGTGACCTTCAATTAAGGTTACCTGATGTGACATTGAGCACAATAAAACAGCACTGTGCCCTCGACAGTACGGGCCGAATTTTTTATAATGCCCATTAATTATTATATTCCACCTTCGCTGTTCGGGTTAAAAGAGGATGTCATGAGCATTGACCCCATCGCATGTCTGAAGAAAGGCCGTGGCCGACCAAAGCAGTTTTGCCGCGACATTGCCCTGGACAAGGCGCTGGAAATGTTCTGGCGCCATGGCTATGAAGCCACTTCCATGGCCGATCTGGTGGACGCAACGGGCGCAAAGGCGCCGACGCTGTATGCCGAGTTCGGAAATAAGGAAGGGCTGTTTCGCGCGGCGGTGGAGCGTTATGTCAGTAAGTTCGCGGAAAAAGGTAAGGCATTGCTCAGGCGTCCTGGCAGCACCGTTGCTGAAGCGGTAGAAGATTTTATGCGCGCGGCGGCGGCGATGTTCACGGATAAGAGTCTGCCATCAGGCTGTTTTATTATCTGTACTTCCGCGGCGTTATCCGCATCCTCGGATGATGTGGCTGAGTTGCTGCGCACTCGTCACCATTTGCAGGAAAACACGCTGCGCGAATTTTTATCAGACCGCCAGGCCACCGGTGAACTGCCACGCCATACCGATATTGCCGCCTTGGCCAAATATCTGGCCTGCACGTTGCAAGGTATGTCGGTACAGGCCCGCGACGGTGCGACCCATGAGGATTTGGACTCCATTGTTTCCTCTTTGATGGCAGTATGGCCGGAACTGATGCGTTCAGAAACCGATTTGCGGATGGCGGCCACCGATACCACCACCACTGTGGGCGTCTGAACAACAACGCCAGGCAGTGTCCTTCCATGGCTAAACACGTCAACGTGATGGTTTAGCCGTTGTTTTATCCTGCGATGATGATCAATGATAACGGTCCGAGGCAGATCAATCCTGACTGATCATGTCCTGCTGGCTTGATAGACCGCCAGGTGGGTATAGGCTGCGTTTAACAGCGGGCTGCCCAGTCCTACTCGATGTCCGATGGTCACCAAATCCCCCAGCACTTGCTCTGCCTCCACCGGATAGCCTTGCATCAAGTCCCGGTACATGGAGGATGTTTGTACCGAGTCTGTGCGGGTCAATAGGGCGGTGGTCTGTGCGATATACTGTTCATTGCGACGATAACCGGCGGAGGTGATAATCGCCAGCACTTCGTTAATCACCCCGTGGGCAAATTGTCCGCCGCCCACCGTCGAGGCCACCTGGCCGATATTGCCGCGCATCAGGCAGGTAATGGCGCCCAGGCTTGCCAGCAGTAGCCACTTTTCCCACATATCGTTGATAATTGACGTGGATAAAAAGGTGTCAAAACCCGCGCCGCTAAGCTGCTGATCCAGCGTCTGGATCCGTTGAGTGGTCGAACCGTCCAGTTCACCGTAGTACAGCTCATGAAGTGGGCTCATGCGTACCACATGGCCCTGCGAATTGAGGGTGGCGGCGATTTTGCACATACCGCCGATGACTGCCGATTTACCATAGCGAGTGGTCAGAATATCGAGATGCTTCATGCCGTTTAGCATCGGCATAATAAGGGTGTCCTGACCCATGGCCGGGGTGATGTCCAACAGCGCCGACTCCAGCGCAAACGCTTTGACGGTCAGGATAATAACGTCATAAGGCTGCTTGATGTCTTCGGCCAGCGTTAACTGGGGGCGCAGGCTGAATTCACCCTCCGGGGTCATTAGTCTTAAACCTTCTTTACGCAACGTTTCCGCGCGGGCGCCGCGCACCAAAAAGGTCACATCTCGGCCGGCCAAGGCCAGTCGGCCACCAAAATAGCCGCCGGTGGCACCTGCGCCAACCACTAAAATACGCATACCGCACTCCTTTATTGTTATCGAAAAGCTAAAATGTACCACCACTAAAATAGTTGCATGTGTAAGCTGTCGTCAAGGATGACGTTCACTGGCTATATAAATAAGTATTATTGACGCAACGATAATTCCATTAATAAATTCGTAATATATATGTAGTTAATGCACTAAATATACTTTTTAGCTTTAGTTAAGTTATAAATTAAAGCGGCGTTGATAAACGTGATGTCTTTTGTTATTTTGGCAATGACAGGTTTTTGTTATTGACTCCGGAGTGTATATGAATACAGACTATAAGCTGTACGGCCTATTTGTTGGCCTAATGGTCACGATTATGATTGTGTGTGATACGGTCGTATACAAAGTTATAAATATATATGACTTTAAAATTACTGCGAGTGGTATTATTTTTTCATTATGTTATCTACTTTCAACTATTTCTACCGAAGTTTACGGCTATAAGTTGGGCGGTCGAACGGTATGGATTATGGTGTTTAGTCAGACAGTATATGTTTTATTAATAAATTTATGCGCAATCATACAAAAAGACTCTAATCTAATATCGGAACACTACTATCACTTATTCCATAATTTCTGGCAGGTTATGGTTGGAACCTGGATCTCAGTGCCTGCATCTTATTTTTGTAATAGTTTATTGATTTCAAAATTAAAGATTTATTTTGGCGGCAGGTTTTTTATTATCCGTTACACATTATCGGCGATGATTGCACAAGCGGTGCTACTGCTGACATCCTACCCTATTAGTTTGTCTTCAAAATATAGTTTCCATGAATTGGTTAATATTATCGCAACCACCTGGTCATACAAGGTGGTGATGTCTATTTTATTGCTTCCTGTCGGTATCTATTTAGTTGGGGTAATAAAGAAAATAGAAAAAACCGATTATTATGACTGGGGTATTTCATATAACCCACTGTCGGTATTTCGGGAGACTAAAGATAATATCAATCACAATAATTTTGAAAAGGAAAAGAAATGAAAATATTACAATTGACCGACTGTCATATTTTTTCAACCCCCGACATGACGTTACATGGACATCCTACACATCGTCACCTGGAAAAAACGATTAACTATATACTTGAACACAAAAAGTTAGGTTGTGAAGCCGTTTTGGTTACCGGGGATATATCCCAAGACGGTTCGTTGGCGTCTTACCAATTGGCGTTACAACAAATCGAACGTTTGCAATTGCCCGTGTTTTATATTGCTGGCAATCATGACGATCCGGATCATCTTGCTTTTATATTCAACAGTTCCCCAGTGGTTAACGACATCAATCACCTATGTCTGGATAATTGGCGTTTTGTGGCGATAAACACAATACAGCCGGGTAAAGACACCGGTTGGTTAGCCGCGCAGGAGTTGGGCCGACTAGAACAACAGCTTTTAACCTATCGAAGCAAAAATATTGCGTTGATCATGCATCATCATCCCCTGCCAGTGGGCATACCTTTAGTGGATGATTACCGATTATTGAATGGCGCCGACATCATGGAGTTATGTCATGCTCATAGTCATATCAAAAGCCTGATTTGCGGGCATGCCCATACTGATTATACGGAAAGGCAAAATCAATGTCTGATAACCGTTGGTCCGGCGACCTGCTTCCAATGGCAGCCAGGAACCCAAGCGATACAAACCATAGCAAAAAGTGGATTTAACCTGCTGGATTTTTCTGAGGACATAACGGCGAACGCGGTCTTTATTTAATGTTTATTTTTAGCGGATTGTGACAATATTTCCACTTTTATAGTCTACAGGTGCCTGAATGTCGTTAATATTAGAAATCGTTTTAATGCTTAACGACATTTTCCTCCCTTGATGAAAACCCGTAGCATAACCTATTTTACACAGATCGTTAGGGTTTATATTTTGGAACATATCAATGTTTTTACAAATATATTCCCCTGAATAAATATTCTCATCCTGCATGTTTTTTATTTTAAATTTATTATTCCTTATTTCTTCTATAATATGATAAGTTTCATAACTTTTTTTAATCGATAGCTCATTTAAATGAATGTGTAAAAGATTTTTTGGATTAATGACACGTAACAAATTTGAATTATTCTTAATGTCAAGGAACGTCAAATGAACAAAGTCATAACTGCCATATTGCTTGAAGATATAGGTGGTTTTGTTAGGCTCGGGTGCATGAACAGTTTCGCTAAGTGTGAGTTGATATTTTGGGTTAAAAATAGATATTAACCAAACTTTTAATAAACGTAATCTCATATTAATCCTCAGCGGGTCATGTGGTTAAACATAATTTTTTATTGCTTTTAGTAAGATGCCGAGAATGTTGGCATTTTTATAGCTAGAGGGTTTTACATCGTGCTCTAAGGTAATAGTGGTAAATAAAAAATTATCATCTTCAATATATAATCGTCTAAAACATGGCGTGAAATCATTTATTTTAATCAAAACAATATCACCATCACAGGGTTCTTCTTCCATGGAAATAATACAAATGGTGCCGGATGAAAAATGTGGATAAAGAGCGTTGTTATGAATAAGTATAGCGATAACCGAGTGATTTTCAGTCGCATCAATTTCAGTGCTATACATAGCATGGTTTTTTAACGAGTTATCAAGAAACCTGTCTATCTCTCCCAGTTTGATTAATGGCATGGTCTGCGCGCGATTGGGTCTGACCTGCTGACGATCTAAATCGGTTTCCGTTAACTCGCTCAGGCTAACATCAAAAAAATGCGCTAGGCTGACAATGGTTGCAAGGGTGGGATTTCCGCTGCCTCTGCGTAAACTATTTATTGTCGCCACGCCCAATCCAGTTATGTTACTTAAAAAAGCACTATCAATGTCTTTTTTAATCATTAGGTGAGACAAGTTTTTTCCTAGGGTATTTAGGGTTTCATTGTCATTCTGTTGTGTTTTAGAATTTGAATTCTGCATTATATTGTCCTTGAGATTTTTTATTATCTCCAAAGATCTTATATCATCGGTTAGAATGAAAAAAGATTTTTTATCATCAAAAAGGCGGTTTTTACATGCTAAACTTCACAGCAAACATTATTGTGTTATCCATTATTATGATGAAGTTATAATAATTAAATATGAAAAGTACCTCAATTCACATGCTCATCTCTTTTTATGTTCGTGAGTATTTTAGATTCCTTATTATTTTAATGAAAGAAATTAATTTTTTTATTATTTCCAAGATAAAATATTGTGTCATTTTATTGTATATCAATGTGGGCCTATCATTTTGCCGATGAGCCCTTTAATTATAGTTATCTCAAAAGGAAATACGATTGTCTAACTTTTTTGAATTACTGATGGCAAAAAATATCGGTTTTACCCGCACCGCCGGTGGGTTGACGTTGATCAGTGAAGATCTTGACCTACGTGGCTGTGCTATTGAGTGTCTGCCAAACTTTTTGATTGTCGTTGGATCATTGATTCTTAACCAATGCCCCTTGGCACGGTTGCCCAATGACATGATGATTTATCACAATCTAGATATAAAGAATACCTTGATAAAAACCTTGCCAAGCAATCTTAAGGTCGGCGGAGCGTTATTAATGGAAAATACGCCGCTAGAATCGCTACCTGAGGCGTTTTATACCGAGTCGACCTTAGACCTTGAAAACACCGCGTTAAGCGTGTTGCCGGAGAATCTGCATGTGGGTGGTTATCTGAATATCCGCAACACCTCAATTCGAGAATTGCCTAAAAACTGGTATCTGGGTGGCCCACTGTTGTTAGATGTGGAAAATATTCGCAGTTCCCTTGCCTGGCGTCGGGTTAATCTTGATGAATTGTACAAAGAAAAAAATAACTTTATCGATTTTTTTGAAAGGTGCGGTTCAGTTAAACCAACAAAAAATCATCAAGATAGCCATGATATCTTTGCGGTTTGGGTATCGGGTCAAATTCAGGTATCCGTCGGGCATTTTTTTGGCTGCCCTCAGTGGTTCGTGCGGCATTGCTATCACAAAAAATTGAATCGTCTGGTGAGTGAATGTGTGCAAGAACTAAAGAATAAGCTCACCGCCGATTGAGGGGAAAAGGGTGTTGAGTTGGATAACCCCCAATCCATTAAGTTGATTAATATAATATTTAATTTTTTTAAATTTAATAGACAGGCACCACCCAGTCCAGTGATTTAGACCGGTGGGCAGCGGGCCGTTTTACGTCTCATTAGCCGACCACCAAACACATTAATGATCAACCCTAGCATAATCACGGCAACACCAATGAGTTGTGACCCGTTGAGCTGTTCACCCAAAATCAGCGCGGCGCTGGTTAACCCTACCACCGGGACCAACAGTGCAAAAGGGGTGACGCGCCAGGTTTCATAACGTGACAACAGTGTACCCCACAGGCCATAACCTATAATGGTGGAAATAAAGGCCAGGTAAATCAGGGATAACACCGTGGGTACCTTGATATTTACCAGACTGCTAACCATAACCGCCTGGCCTTCAAATATCCACGAGCACAACAAGAACGGCAATACCGGGATTAACGCGCTCCAGACCACTAGCGACAAGATCGGGGTTTTGGGTGCGGTGGTCATAATGACTTTATTGGTGATATTGCCAAACGCCCAGCACAAGCCGGCGGTCAGCGTCAATAACAGCCCAACCGGTGGCATCGCCGACAGCCGATTGGTCATGCCGCCTTCAGCCAATACCACCATGCCGGCAGCGGCGATAAGTGTGCCCAGGATCTGGATGATTTTGATTTTTTCCGCTAAAAACACGGTACCCAAAATGATGGTGAAAAATACCTGCGACTGCAACACCAGTGAGGCAATGCCGGTGGGCATGCCCAGATTGATGGCGCAAAACAGAAAAGCAAACTGTAGGAAGCTGATAGTTAAGGCATAGAGCGCTAACCACTTCAACGGGATTTTAGGCGCGGGAATAAAAAATACCGCCGGAATAGCCACCAACAAGAAACGCAGACCACCCAGTAAAAAGGGCGGCATGCCGTGCAAGCCCAATTTGATTATCACAAAATTAACGCCCCAAATCACCACTACCAGCAGCGCTAATAACGTATCTTTTACGGCCATTGCCCATTCCTTGTTTTTACCGGCATCATGGATACCCGAAAGTGGATCCCCCTCAGCTAATGATTAAAAATACCTGCTTAATGAATTATTTTAAACATACAGTTCTGATTAAAATCAGCAGTACAGCTTGGTGTGATAGACGGCCATTCAGTGTTGGACAACTCGACGTGCTCTGCACCATCGGCTAACGCCTCGCGCCCACCGCAGTGAGGGATATCAGCGTCAGGCGAATGGCTGGTGTTTTCCGCTAACGCCACGCGCCCACGGCAGTATGATAACCGGGTGTTTTTTCACCGCAGCCGGGTCAGTCTGGGGCTACAATCCCGGCGCTTTCCACATTGAGGTGGTCAATCCGAGGTCCACCAAGGCCAGTTGATCGGCATACACCGCCTGCCAATGGGTTTTCATCGTCTGGTAATGCTGGTGATTTTCCATATTAGGCTGGTACTCGCGTTGCCAGCGCACCAGTTGTTCGCCGGTTTGTGCCAACGAGGGATAAATACCGGCGCCGACACCGGCTGCAATGGCGCAGCCCAAGGCGGTAGCCTCCTTGACCACCGGTACCTTGACCACCAATCCGGTGACATCACTGAGAATCTGGCACCATAACGTGCCTTTGGAGCCCCCGCCGGCGAACACCAGTGACGGGGTTTTTACCCCAGAGAAGCGGGCAATTTGCTCCAGGTTGCAGGCCGACACGATGGCTGCGTTTTCTTCCAGTGCGCGAAACAGCGTTTGTTTGTTGCAGCGTTCGGGATCGATAGAGAGGTTGATAAACGAGGGGGCGGCGTGGTACCAGGTTTTAAAGTGCATGGCGTCGGAAAAAATCGGCATCACGCCATAGGAGCCCACCGGTACCCTGGCGGCCATGCCTTCCAGCAGACTGTAGGTATCTACCCCCATACGCTCAGCGATCAGTTTCTCTTCTGCGCAAAACGCATCGCGAAACCAGCGCATGGTCAGTCCGGTAAAAAAGCTGATGGACTCGGCTTGGGACATGCCGGGGATCACATGGGGATTGACGCGGATATTCATTTGCGGATCGGTCAGCGGCGCGGGCAGGTTGACCACTTGCTGCCAAAACGTGCCGCCTAGCACGGCGGTTTGACCGGGCCGCACCACTCCCAGTCCAAGGCTGCCGAGCTGCACGTCACCGCCGCCCATCACCACCGGCGTGCCGGCGGGTAGGCCGCAGGCATGGGCGGCGTCGCGGGTGACAGCACCGAGCAACGTGCCGGTTTCCCGCACCGGCGATAAGATATCGGCCCGCAGGCCGGCAATGTCCAGTAAACTGCGCTGCCAGTCGCGATTGGCCAGGCTAAGCATGCCGGTGGTTCCGGCATTGGATGGATCGACTGCCAACTCGCCGCTTAGCATATAAGCCAGCCAGTCGCTGATCATGGTGAGTGTTGCCGCACGGCGATAGATCTCGGGCCTATGGTGGGCCAGCCACAGGAGACGCGGCATGGCGCCTAGCGCCAGCGTTTGCCCCGACACCTCATACACTTCACGCTCGAAGCCATAGTCATGCAATTCTTTCAGCTCGCTGACTTCCCGGCTGGCGCGGGCGTCCACGTTGGCGCAGGCCCAAATGGGTTTGCCATGGCGGTCGTAAAGCACGATGCCTTCGCGCATTGAGCAGGCGGACACCGCGCGGATCGCCTGAGGTGGCAGGTTGGCCTGTTGCAGCGCCTGGCGGATGCAGTCGCAGGCCAGATGCCAGTTGTGTTCCAGATCGAAGTCCATCGAGCCGGCGATGGTCGGATCGGCCAAATGACGCCATTCCGCCTGACCGACGGCGACCTGATTGCCGGCGGTATCAAAAATCACTGCGCGGATGCTGCCGGTGCCGGCATCCAGCGCCAGCAGATAATCTTCCCCTTTAACGGGTGTATTGGACGTAGGATTACACAGTGAGGTCATGGCGTTATCTCTGTGTCATGGGCGCCGGGGCGCCGTTTGGGATCGGGGTAATCACCGGTAAGCCATTTTTGTTGTCATGCCGATACCCGGTCCGGGACGATGGCAATCGATTTTTACCGCCGCACCATCACCGGTGTTTCCGTGCGGCTTAACGTCATGCCAGCATGGCGCGAACCGTGCTTTCCTCGGTGATCAACGCATTAATATGTTTACCCGTGAGGGCGGCCAGGATCGCCTCGGCTTTTTCTGCACCGCCGGCGACGCCGATCACCTGCGGGATGCTAGCCAGATCATGCAGCGAAACACCGATCAACTCCTGGTGAATCGGCATTTCTTCGGCCAATTCACCGTTACGCTGCATAAAGTAGCCGAGGATATCGCCCACCGCGCCTTTGCGGCCAAACATCAACTGCTCACCTTCGCTGATATAACCGGAGCGCATAATAGTGGCATCCCGTCGCTGGCTGAGCGATCCGATGCCGACCACCGCGATATCCGCCGCGCGGGCGGTCAGTAGTACATCCTGCACGCTACGTTCCTGGCGGAAAATATCCGCTACGCTCGCCGATGAAGCCCGCAGCGGCGTCGGGATAATACTGATACTACAGGCGGCGTCCAACTGACCGATACCGGTCATATAAGGACCCACACCGCCAGACAGGGTGACCAGCCGGATTTGCTGTGAGCTAATAAAACCGCTCAAATGCTGAAGCGTACTCATGGCGGTTTCACCAAATCCCACCGCCAACAACTGCTGCGGCTGTAGGTGTTTCATGATTTCATGGGCCGCGCCGATGCCGATGCGCTGGTTGATTTCCCGTTGTGGCAGCTCAGGCAATACCCGGACATGCTTAAGTGAAAAACGTTCCAGCAGTTCATGTTCCAGCGCCAGACAGCCTTCGTAGCGCGAGTTTATCTGCACCCGAATGACCCCCGACTGCCGGCCCTTTTCTAACAGACGCGACACTTTCAGACGGGTCAGTCCGAGATGATCGCCAATTTCTCCCTGGGTCATACCGTCGTGGTAATAGAACCAGGCTATCCGCGCTAAGAGTTCCTGTTCGGCCATGCTGCTGTCCGTTAGGTTGGAATTATCAAAATTATTTTTATTCATATAGAACACTTATTAAAATTTAAATCAATTGTTCACTCAAAAACAACGACAAATTGTGACGAGCCTGGCAAAAGCCGCATTGTTATGCCGCATTGTGCTAGATGGGAAAGAGATATGAATGAAATGTGATCAATCTTGCGGTTTTATTATAACGTCCCCTCTAGGCTAATGAACAGTTATGAATATAAAATTCATTTGTTCACATCTGGCCGAGGGCAGCATGATGGTACAACCCCTGACATCCACCACGCCATTACTGCGTGCGCACAACGTCAGCAAGCAGTATTCCGGGGTGGCGGTATTAAAAAATATCGATTTTATCCTGATGCCGGGGCAAGTCCATGCGCTGCTTGGTGGTAACGGTGCCGGCAAGTCGACGTTAATGAAAATCATCGCCGGGGTGGTTACTCCTGATAGCGGCACCCTTAACGTGTTGGGGCAAAACTGCGAGCGTCTGACGCCGGCCAGAGCGCATCAGCTCGGCATCTATCTGGTGCCGCAGGAGCCGATGCTGTTCCCCAATATGACGGTAAAGGAAAATATCCTATTCCGGTTACCGCACCACCAAGCTGATGGCAAAAAGTTGCAGGTTCTGCTTGAGGGCTTGGGTTGTAAGCTGTCTTTGCCGGTGGCAGCCGGCACACTGGAGGTGGCGGACCAGCAGTTAGTGGAAATTTTGCGTGGATTGATGCGCGATGCACGCATCCTGATCCTCGACGAACCTACCGCGTCCCTGACCCCAGCAGAAACCCAGCGCCTGTTCCAGCAGGTGCGCGGATTAAAACAGCAGGGAGTGGGGATTGTATTTATCTCCCATAAATTACCCGAAGTGCACGCCCTGGCGGACTGGGTCAGTGTGATGCGCGACGGCGCCATAACGCTGAGTGGGCCAGGCGGCCAATTCGACAGCGACGCATTGATCCAGGCCATTGCTCCAGTGGCCCATGACGCCAGCCTGCCCGCCGCGCAAAAAATGTGGCTGGATTTACCGGGACAACGTAATACCGCCGCTGCCAGCGTACCGGTGCTGGATGTTGATTGCCTGAGCGGCGAGGGGTTTAAAGACGTGTCGTTTAGCGTGCGTGCCGGAGAGATCGTCGGCCTGGCCGGCGTGGTCGGCGCCGGTCGCACCGAACTGGCGGAAAGCCTGTATGGCCTGCGCCCACTCAGTGGTGGCCAATTGTGCCTTGAAGGTCGTGATATCGGCCAGTTGACCCTAGGCGAACGGCTGGCTGCCGGACTGGTCTATTTGCCGGAGGATCGCCAGGCGTCAGGGTTATATCTCGACGCGCCGCTGTATTGGAATACCGGCGCCCTGGCCGCCAGCCGCACCCAATGGTGGCTTCACCCGCGTAAAGAGCGGGCGATTCTTGAACGCTACCATCGCGCGTTGGGCATTAAATATACCCGAGCCGATCAGCCGGCGCGCACGCTCTCCGGCGGCAACCAGCAAAAATTGCTGATCGCCAAATGTCTGGAGGCGCAGCCCCGGCTGCTGATTGTTGACGAACCGACGCGTGGTGTCGATGTGTCGGCGCGGGCTGATATTTACCAATTGTTGCGCAGTGTGGTACGGCAAAACGTGGCGTTACTGTTGATCTCCTCTGATCCAGAGGAGATCGCCTTGTTAGCCGATCGGGTGTTGGTGATGCACCAGGGCCGGATGAGTGCGCCGATGGAACGGGGGGCGGTGAGTGTGGAACAGATGATGTCCATGGCCTTTGGTTCGTCATCGAGCATGGACACGACCACGGAATTGACGTCGGAGGGTGCCAGTGATGCGTAAACTTTTGCAAAACAACCGTGAACTGACGGCTTTAATGGCCATCCTGGCACTGTTTGTACTGCTGGGTACATTGGATCGCAGTTATATCAGTCTGCAGACGCTGACGATGATTTTCAGCAGCGCGCAAATCTTGATGCTGTTGGCCATGGGCGCGGCATTGGTGATGTTGACGCGCAATATTGACGTGTCGGTGGGATCGACCGCCGGCCTGTGCGCGGTGGCGTTGGGATTGTTGCTCAACGCCGGCTGGGGATTGACCGCCGCCATCCTGGCAACCTTGTTGGTGGGCGGGCTGGCAGGTCTGTTTAACGGGGTGCTGGTAGCCTGGCTGCGGATCCCGGCCATTGTCGCCACGCTTGGCACCCTGGGCCTGTACCGAGGATTGATGCTGTTGTTAACCGGCGGCAGATGGATTGAAGGATTGCCCTCGGGACTGAAAAGCCTATCCAGTCCGATTTGGCTGGGCATTTCCCCTATCGGTTGGTCAGTGATGGTGCTATTGGCCGGTCTGTTTTGGTTATGCGGGCGTACCGCCTATGGCCGGGGGTTTTACGCGGTGGGGGATAATCTGCAGGGCGCACGCCAGTTGGGTGTGCCGGTGGATACGCTGCGTATCGCCGCGTTCGGCATTAACGGCCTGATGGCAGCGCTGGCCGGCATCACCTTCGCTTCGCAGATTGGTTTTGTGCCCAATCAAACGGGCAGCGGACTGGAAATGAAAGCGATCGCCGCGTGCGTTTTGGGCGGGATCAGCCTGTTAGGGGGAACGGGTACGGTGGTTGGGGCCATTCTTGGTGCCTATTTTCTGACGCAAATCGACAGTGTACTGGTACTGCTGCGGTTACCGGCCTGGTGGAACGATTTTATCGCCGGGCTGGTGTTATTGGGGGTGCTGATCTTCGATGGTCGGCTGCGTCGGGCGCTGGATCTCAGTCGGCGCCGGCAAAAATATGCCCGTTTTCTGCCTGAACCAACGGCGGTTAACAGCAAAAAAAAACCGACTGGCGGCGCACACGTAAACGTTCACGACGCGGATAAAAAAGGCGGGGTGGCCTGATGAAGATCACCGCATTGGGTTGGGAAGGGGCACTGGTTTTGCTGCTGGTGATGGAAATCCTGCTGTTCGGGGTCATTAACCCACGCATGCTGGATATCAATATGCTGCTGTTCAGCACCAGTGATTTTATCGCCATTGGCATTGTTGCTCTGCCGCTGACCATGGTGATTGTGAGCGGCGGCATTGATATCTCTTTTGCCTCGACGGTCGGGCTGTGTGCCATTGCCCTGGGGGTATTGTTCCAAAATGGCGTGCCCATGGCGGGCGCCATCCCATTAACCTTACTGTTGGGTTTGGCCTGTGGGTTATTGAATGCAGGGTTGATTTTGTATACCGGCGTCAATCCCCTGGTGATCACCCTGGGCACGCTCTATCTGTTTGGCGGCAGTGCCCTGTTGTTATCGGGGTTGGCGGGGGCCACCGGTTTTGAAGGCATTGGTGGTTTCCCCACCGTGTTTAGCGATTTTGCCAACCTTGCTCTGGGCGGGGTGCCGATGCCGTTGCTGGTATTTTTATTTACCCTGCTGGGTTTTTGGTTGCTGATGCACCGCACCCGGCTTGGTCGCAACGTGTTTATGATTGGCCAAAATGCGCGAGTGGCACGTTATAGCGCGGTGCCACTGGGGCGCACCCTGTGCGCGGTATATGGGCTGACCGGGCTGGCATCAGCGGTGGCATCGGTGCTGCTGGTGTCTTATTTCGGCTCGGCGCGTTCCGATCTTGGCAGTTCGTTGCTGATGCCGGCCATTACGGCGGTGGTGCTGGGCGGTGCCAATATCTACGGTGGTTCCGGCTCGATCCTCGGCACCGCGCTGGCAACATTGCTGGTGGGTTTTTTGCAGCAGGGTCTGCAAATGGCTGGGGTTGGCAACCAAATCAGCAGCGCTCTCTCCGGCGCATTGCTGATCCTGGTGGTGGTTGGCCGCTCGGCCAGCCTGCATTGGGATCTCATCACCCGCGTTCTGGCCCGCTGGGCACACCCGCGGGCTCCTCTGTAACCTATTACAGCACTATGGAGTAAACACCATGGAACATACAATTTGGCGTAACGCGGTATTGGCGGGCGCGCTGTGTCTGGCGGCGGGTATCACGTCCGTCCAGGCGGCCGAGCGCATTGCCTTTATCCCCAAGCTGGTGGGAGTGGGATTTTTCACCAGTGGGGGCAACGGTGCCCTGGCCGCAGGCAAAGAGCTGGGCATCGACGTGACCTATGACGGCCCGACCGAACCCAGCGTCGCGGGGCAGGTCCAGTTAATCAACAATTTTGTCAATCAGGGCTATAACGCGATTATTGTGTCGGCGGTATCGCCGGATGGGCTGTGCCCGGCGCTTAAGCGCGCGATGCAACGTGGTGTAAAAGTCCTGACCTGGGATTCCGATACCAAACCGGAGTGCCGTAGCCTGTATATCGACCAGGGCACGCCGAAACAGCTCGGGTCACTGCTGGTGGATATGGCGGCCAAGCAGAACCTCAAGGATCAGGCCAAAGTGGCGTTTTTCTACTCCAGCCCTACCGTAACCGACCAAAACCAATGGGTTAAAGAAGCCAAGGCGAAAATCGCCGCCGATCATCCCGGTTGGCAGGTTGTCACCACGCAGTTTGGTTATAACGATGCCACTAAATCACTGCAAACCGCCGAAGGTATCTTAAAGGCCTATCCGGATCTGGATGCCATTATCGCCCCGGACGCCAATGCCCTGCCGGCTGCCGCCCAAGCTGCGGAAAATCTCGGCCGTCACAACGTGGCTATCGTGGGGTTCAGTACCCCCAATGTGATGCGTCCTTATGTTGAGCGCGGCACGGTGAAAACCTTCGGCCTGTGGGACGTGGTTCAGCAGGGAAAAATCGCGGTGTATGTGGCCCATGAAATGCTGCAAAAAGGCGCGCTCAATGTGGGCGACACGTTGACCATTGCGCAGGTGGGTCAGGTCACTGTCTCCCCGAATAGCGTGCAGGGTTATCAATATGAAGCGAAGAATAACGGTATTGTCTTGCTGCCACAGCGCGTGCAGTTCACTAAAGACAATATTGATAAGTATGACTTTTAATTCCCACTGGGTGGAGGCGTAGTGATGGCTGATTTGGATGATATTAAGGACGGCAAAGATTTCGGCATTGGCGTAGCGCAGCAAAACACCGCGTTTTACCTCAAGGGGAGCGGTGCGCTGGACTGGGGAATGCAGTCGCGTTTGGCGCGGATATTCAATCCCGCATCCGGACGTACGGTGATGTTGGCCTTCGACCATGGGTATTTCCAGGGACCGACCACCGGTCTTGAACGAATTGACCTGCATATTGCACCGTTGTTTGCACACACCGATGTGCTGATGTGTACGCGTGGCATACTGCGCAGTGTGGTATCCCCGGCGGTGAACAAACCCGTGGTGCTGCGTGCATCCGGTGCCAACTCCATCCTCGGCGAGTTGTCGAACGAAGTGGTGGCGGTCTCTATCGAGGATGCGCTGCGCCTCAATGTGGCGGCCATGGCGGCGCAGGTTTATATTGGCAGTGAGTATGAGCATCAATCTATCAAGAATATCATTCAATTGGTGGATCAAGGCACCCGCTATGGTATGCCCACCATGGCGGTAACCGGCGTCGGTAAGGATATGGCGCGCGACCAGCGTTATTTCTCGCTGGCCACGCGTATCGCCGCCGAGATTGGCGCGCAGATGATAAAAACCTACTATACGGATACCGGATTTGAGCGGGTAGCGGCTGGGTGCCCGGTGCCTATTGTTATCGCCGGCGGCAAAAAATTGCCTGAGCGCGATGCGTTGGAAATGTGTTACCGCGCGATTGACCAGGGCGCTTCTGGTGTGGATATGGGGCGTAATATATTCCAATCTGTCGCGCCGGTGGCGATGCTAAAAGCCGTGCAGGCCGTGGTGCATCATGGCGAAAACGCTGAGCGTGCTTATGAACTGTTCCGTAATGAACAATCTGCTTCAAGGGGAAACTGATGCATGTCACTTTAGTGGAAATTAACGTCAAAGCCGATCGGGTGGATGAGTTCCTGGCGGTATTTCGCCAAAATCATTTGGGTTCGGTACAAGAGCCGGGCAATCTGCGCTTTGACGTGTTAAGGGATGAGCAGTTGCCGAATCGGTTTTACATCTACGAGGCCTATCGGGATGAGCAGGCCGTGGCGGCGCATAAAAAAACCGCCCATTATCTGCGCTGTGTTGAGCAGTTGGATCCCTTGATGACCGGCCCACGTAAAAAAATCACCTTTATTGGGCTGTTGCCCGAATAAGCCGATTGGCCAGCGGCCGGGCATCTCCGGCGCTGGCTATTTTGGTACGGCGGCGAAGGGTAAATCCCACCTAGGGCTGCCACTGGGGGGTATCGCGGCTGAGTTTGCGATCGAGAAAAAACGCGGCGCTGATTAACGCCAAATGAGTCAATCCTTGGGGAATATTGCCCAGGGGATACCCTCGCGCGTCGAATTCCTCGGCGTATAGGCCGAGCGGGTTGGCGTAGCTGAGTAATTTTTCAAACTCGAACTGTGCCTCTTCCAGTCGATCGGCGCGGGCCAAACACTCAACATACCAAAATGAGCAGGCGGCAAAGGCCCCTTCCTGTCCGCGCAACGGGTCGGCGGGGGTGTCATGCGCTTGGTAACGGCGCACCAAACCGTCCTTAATCAGCGTATTTTTTATCGCGTCCAACGTGGCCAGCCAGTCAGGATCGGTAGCGCTAACGAACCGGAACAGCGGCATGAGCAGCATGGATGCGTCCAGATTGGTGCCATGGCGGGTGGCGGTGAAATGGCCGAGATCCTGGTTCCAAAAATGCGTCCAGATATCGTCGCGGATAGCCGCACGCGCCTGATTCCAGCGTTCGTAGGGCATGGATAACGACCGTTTGGTGCCTAGGCGGAGTGCGCGGTCGATGGCCACCCAACACATCAATCTGGAATGTAAATAATGCTGCGGTTCGCCGCGCATTTCCCAAATTCCCGCATCTGCCTGTTCCCAGATGTCGCAGACATGGTCAATCATGCGTACCACGTGCTGCCAGCCGCGGTGGGAAATGGATTCGCCATATTTGTTGCCCAAATAAATGGCATCCATCAGTTCGCCATAAATATCCAACTGTAACTGCCGGTATGCCTCATTACCGATACGTACCGGCTTGGAGCCGGCATAGCCGGAAAGATGGGGCAGATTGATTTCCGGCAGGTCGGTGCTGCTGTCCAGACGGTACATCACCTGTAGCTTACCCGGTTGAAAACAGCTGTTTTCCATGCAGCGGCCTACCCACTGACCAAAGGCGCTCGCCTCTTCGGTATATCCCAGGCGCATTAAGGCATAGACGCTGAACGAGGCATCGCGGATCCAGGATGCGCGATAATCCCAGTTACGCTCCCCGCCTATATGTTCCGGCAGGCCGAAGGTGGCGGCAGCGGCGATAGACCCATCGCGTCTCGAGGTTAATAACTTAAGCGCCAGCGCTGATCGGTTGACCCTTTCCCGCCAGCGTCCCCGGTAAGTGCTTTTGGCACACCAGCGCTGCCAATAGGCCAACGTGGTGGTATACCTGGCCTGGTTGTCGGCGACATTGACCTGTTTATCCAGGGCACCGCCAAAGACAAATTCGGCACTTTCACCGGTTTTTAGCACAAAATGCGCCTGTGCGCCGGCGCCTTTGGTATGCAGTGCGACGCTTGCCGCCAGGCGCAGGGTGGGCTGGCCTGGCGCGGTGAAATCCACCACTCCCTGGTGTAGACTCGCGCAGGGGGCGGCACGGGCATAATCCTGCACCGGTGCGCAGCGCAGTGTAAATCTGGCTTCACCCTGCCGGACCACCAGACGGCGGACGATCCGCGGGGTCCCATCCTCGGCGGGGTCAATCGGCATAAAGTCAGTGAGTTCCACCAGGCCATTGTCGTCCAACCAACGGGTCTGCAGGATATTGCTGTCCGGCAGATACAACTGCTGGCGTCTGGCGTTTGGCCAGTCAGGGTAGAGGTGAAAGGCCCCCGCGTCATCATTGTCCAGCAGGGCGCTGAACACCGAAGGGCTGTCGAGGTTCGGCCAGCATAAAAAGTCGATGGTGCCATCGAAGGCGATGAGAGCACAGGTACGTAAGTCGCCAATAATGCCATGTTCGCCGATACGGCGCAGCGGCTCATGATTTGGTCGGTCAGCCATGAAAGTGGACTCCAAAACGGGTGCATATGCCGTTGATGCGTTGGTCGGTTAGCTCATTATAGTCAACCTCACCGACTTAGCGGGCAGATCCTGGTTGGGTGTTAGACGTGTTGAGCAGATTAACGGTGAAAATCTATAGAGTATCAATAAAAAATATAAAAATTATTTTTATGATAAAAATGGTGCAATGAATAAATAGCGGTTTAATGGCTTGTTGGGTGAGTTTATTCGATCAAATATGGGTATTTTTTTTAATTTTTTGCGTTAGAATGTTATATTCCCAATGCCGGAAAATAAGACAGAGTAGACATATATTAATTGAAAGTTGTAATAATAGAATAATATAGCTTAACCACTACATTGATTTTGAATGTTAATGAATGCAATTGATATTAAAAGCTGATGTACAACAAAAAACAGAATAGAATAACTCTCGCTATCCTGATGTGGTTATATTGCTTGTTAATTAACTTAACTAATATCGATTTTTAATCGCTCTATTTATTTAGAACCCTTTATCTAAAGGACCTGCTGGCAACGGCAGTAAAACGTATTGACTATTTATAAGGATATTGGAATGGAAAAGACAGGAAATGATTACTCGTGTTCTCGTGTGCCACCGGGAGAACGCTGTGGGCTGTTTACCGTCGCGATTATTCGCATTGGCGCCACCACCGCGCTAGGGCAATTTTTAATTGGTGCGATGCTGGGCCATTCTCTCACCTTTTACCAAGCACTGCTGGCGACGCTGCTTGGGAGCCTGATCCTGGAATTCGTCTCCTTTGGCCTGGGTGTGGCGGCCTCGCGCGAAGGTTTATCCACTAGCCTGTTGGCTCGCTGGTGCGGATTTGGCCAGATGGGATCGGTACTGATTGGCGTATTGATTGCCGTCAGTTTGCTCGGGTGGTTCGGGGTACAAAATGCAATGCTTGCCAAAGGCCTCGACTTTGCTTTTGAAGGTAAGTTGGGATTTGCCTGGGCAGCGGTGTTGAGTGGTATGACTATCACGCTGTTGGTCTCGTTTGGCTTTCGTGCCCTGGGCTGGATCGCGTTTTTGGCGGTGCCGCTGTTTTTCCTAGTGGTAGGGTGGATTGCTCTGGATCTGGTATGGGAATATAACCCCATTGAATTGATATTCTCCGTGCCCAGTGGTGAGCCTATGAGCATCGGTTTCGCGGCTACTGTCGTCGCGGGCGGGTGTATTGTCGGCGCGGTGTCTGCTGCGGATATGGGGCGATATTGCCAAAACGGTAAGCATGTCTTTTGGATGATTACCTCATCGATATTGGTGGGTGAATTCGTGGTCAACATTGTGGCGATTTTGATTGCGCATGCGTTGGACACCTCGGATGTGCTGACCGCCATGACCCATACCGCCGGCTGGGTTGGACTGTTGGCATTGGTGTTATCCGCGATTAAGGTCAATGATCTGAATTTGTACTCCTCCTCGCTGGCCATCGTTAACGCAGTGCAAGGCATTAGCGGGCGCCAGTATGGGTACAAAACCATCACCCTCGTGTTGGGTATCTGCGGTACGGGCCTGTCGGTTCTGGGTATTCTGGACGGGATCCAGCATTTTTTGATCCTGTTGGGTGTGGTGTTCCCACCCATTGCCGGGGTGATGCTGTGTGATTATTATATCCTGCGAACCAGCCGGGCGATCCTTGATCATTCTCGTGCACACAATACGCTCCCTCCCTCCACGTCTACGCCGGCGATTGGTTGGAACGCCATTGTCGCCTGTCTGGTGGGTACGGCGGTGGGAGTGAGTGTGGATTGTGGCATTGCATCACTGAACTCATTATTAACCGCGGTGATGGTTTATGGTGTGTTAGGTCTCGCCAAGCTGCAGTTAGCCAAGGTGCAGTCGGTTAAAAAACAATGTGATTGACCTTCAATAATGCCGAGGACAACAGCGCGCTGATGTCGACTGAATGGGGTGACCTGCAGACGGGGGCTGTGTTAAGGCGGATATATTGATATATTCGCAGGAGGCCCGATGCTGGAAACCTTACGGGCCTTAACCCCTTTTGCCTCGGAGGCATCGGCATGACGCATTTCATCAACGGCCATTGGCAGCGTGGCCAAGGTGAGCTTTTCACCAAGCTCTGCCCGGTCACTGGCACGCTGTTATGGCAAGGTTTTGAGGCTGACGCGCAGCAGGTGGCACAGGCCTGCCAGGCCGCCCGCGCCGCATTTCCTGCTTGGGCAAGGCGCCCGTTGGCTGAGCGTCTGCAACTGTTGCAGGCGTTCGCCAGTTTGCTCGAACGCGACAAACTGAACCTGGCGAGCACGATTGCCAAGGAAACCAGCAAACCGCTGTGGGAAAGCCAAACCGAAGTACAGGCCATGATAAATAAGGTGGCGATTTCCCATAGCGCGTATCAGGTTCGTACCAGCGAGAGTTGTGTACCCCTGGCTGATGGCCATGCCAGTTTACGTCACCGACCGCATGGTGTGTTGGCGGTATTCGGCCCCTACAATTTTCCCGGTCATTTACCCAACGGCCATATTGTTCCGGCGCTGCTGGCGGGCAATACCGTAGTATTTAAACCCAGCGAACTCACGCCGATGACCGCTGAGCTGACCCTGCGGTTATGGCAGGAAGCCGGGCTGCCGGCGGGGGTGATCAATCTGGTACAGGGCGGCCGGTCAACCGGCATGGCGTTAGCCTCCTCAGACGAAACCGATGGTCTGTTGTTTACCGGCAGCGCCCATACCGGCTACCAACTCCATCGGCAATTGGCCGGACGGCCGGAAAAAATGTTGGCGCTGGAAATGGGCGGCAATAACGCCCTGATCGTTGAACACGCGGATGATGTTGACGCGGCGGTGCATGTGATTATTCATTCAGCGTTTATCTCCGCCGGTCAGCGCTGCACCTGCGCCCGTCGCCTGTTGGTCAAACGCGGGGCGGCGGGTGATGCGCTATTGCGTCGTTTGGTTGTCGTCAGCGCCGGGTTACGCATTGGCGCCTGGGATAGTCAGCCACCGCCATTCATGGGGGGGGTGATAAGCGTGCAGGCAGCCGATAATCTGCTGGCAGCGCAGCAGCAGTTAGTGGCCAGCGGTGGCAGGGCCCTGTTGCCCATGACCCGTATCCGGGATGGTGCGAGCCTGCTGACCCCGGGTATTATCGATATCACCGACGTGGCGAATGCGCCGGATGAAGAGTATTTCGGGCCGTTGTTGAGTGTTGTCCGTTATGACGATTTCACCCAAGCCGTGCATATCGCCAACCGTACCCGTTTCGGGTTGGCCATTGGCCTGATTTCCCCTCATCGAGTCCATTTTGAACAGCTGTTGCTTGAAGCCCGCGCCGGGATTGTCAACTGGAACAAACCCTTGACCGGGGCGGCCAGTAGTGCGCCTTTCGGCGGGATCGGTGCTTCCGGCAACCATCGACCCAGTGCCTACTACGCCGCTGATTATTGCGCCTGGCCCATGGCGTCGCTGGAAACTGAGCATCTGGTCCTGCCGGATAGCCTGGCGCCAGGTATAACCTTTCCCGCAGACGTCGATCATGAGTAACCGCGAATTTCTGCACCACACGCTGGCCGGTACCCTGCCTGCGCAGCGCCAGGGTGAAGCTGCGGGAGTCGCCTGGCGCTGGCTTGACCAGGGAGTGATGGAATTAAGCCCGTCCGGGGCGGCGACGGCGACGGTGGTCCTGTCGGCGGGCGTGCATGGTAATGAAACCGCACCGGTGGAACTGCTCGCCGATTTGTTGGATGAACTCTTGTCGGGCCGGCTGAGGCTGGCGGTACGCCTGCTGGTGATCTTGGGCAATCCGGCGGCGCTGTGCGCTGGCCAGCGTTATGTGGTTAATGATATGAACCGGATGTTTGGCCAGGAGGGGACGGCAGGTTTCACTCCAAGCGGGGAAACCGTCCGCAGCCAGGTATTGCGCCAACATCTGTTACGCTTTTTTGCCGTTGACAATGGGTTGCCACGCTGGCATCTGGATTTACATACCGCCATTCGCGGTTCCCTGCATCCGCGGTTTGCCCTGCTACCCTTCCAGGTGCAGGGTTATGCACCGTTACTGTTGTCATGGCTTGAGGCGGCAGCGCTGGATGCGCTAGTCACTCATCGCACGCTGGGCGCTACCTTTACCCATTTCAGCAGCGAAAGCGTCGGTGCGCTCAGCGCGACTCTGGAACTGGGCAAGGCGCTGCCGTTTGGTGCTAACGATCTCCATCAGTTTCACGCCATTCGCCGGGCGCTGGCGGCGCTGGTCAGTGGGGCACCGCTGCCGGAACGTGACGGCCCGCCGCTCAGGCGCTATCAGGTTAGCCAGCAAATCACCCGACACTCACCAGCATTTGCCCTGTTGATACCGGAAGATACCCTGAATTTCACCGCATTTGCGCGGGGAGAACTGCTGGCCAGGGAGCCTGGTCGGGAGTATCGGGTGGAGCAAGCACAAGAGTGGATCTTATTCCCCAACCCTGCGGTGGCATTAGGATTACGCGCTGGACTGATGCTGGTGGAATCGCCAGGAGAGGCCGGTTAAATATCAGAATTAATATGCTCCTTGCAGTAACGCTTTTTATACTCCAAAGGCGTGAAACCGGTCAGGCGACGAAACAGCCGGCGAAAATAGCCGACATCCTCGAACCCGCAGCGCTGGGCCACCTCGGCAATGGAACCGCTGTCCGCTACCAGCAATTTCTCAGCGTTGCCGATACGACGGCGGTGGATAGCTTCGGTAATGGTCATGCGAAAAGTGAGTTTAAATACCCGGCCAAGATAGTCTGCATTGCAATGGAGTCGGGCAGCCAGAAGCGAGGCGGTGAGTGGCAGGTGAAAGCCGGTACCTATCAGCCGTTGGGCCTTCCAGGCCAGCGCCATTCCCGGTTCCGCCGGCTCGTTGCTGCCGGTCCAGCCATCCGCGACCTGTTGCAGCAATAATAGCAGGATTAATTCCAAGGCGGCGGAAGGTGAATGATTTTCCTGTTCGCTAAGGAATAAACGAAATAGAGTAAGAAACCGCTGTGGATCGCGAATTTTCCCATATTGAGGTATGGATAAATGTAATGGATTTTTAGCGGATATCGAGGTTGGAATAATAGTGAAATGTAGCCAGTAAAATTTTAAATCTGGTGGAAAATCGCCAATACCTCGATGTTTTTTTCCCGGCAATAAGACCAGAACTTCTCCAGGTTTAACTGCAAAATCATCATCCTCTTCACATAACGCTAATATCCCCCGCTCAACATATATCAGCTCCCAGGATGGTAAGACGCGCGTGGGATGATGACCCAGGCCGCGAGAAATAAATAAGCCGCCGTTTTCGATTCGTATGTTGTAATTTGCTAATATATCTATCATTTTTAAGTGTTTTCAGAAAAATAGTGATTCACTCTAGCAGCGCTACACGGGATATCAAGGTGGTGGGATTAGAGAGTTGATCTGCTTCACACTTTCTCCTATAAGTCGGAATCATCCCTTTTTTCTACATTTCCCACCTCTTGTTGGCCATGATTAACTATGCGAAGTTTTATGGGTCCGAATACATGTCCCAAGGGGATTTTTAGCATTAACGTTCGGATCGTCTTTTTTATCGATATTCCCATATACCCAATAGATTTCGAGCTGTGGGCAGGCAGTAAGTGTGTGAACTCCAATAAACCGACTGAAGTAAGTGGTGCGGATAAACGTGCGTAGCCAATGCAGTAGCGGCTGGGAAGAAGAAGGGCATAGCTCGTATTTAACGAGGAAAAAATAATGTCATCTACCTCTATTGCCTCATCGACAGTTGCACCGACTAGCGTCGGTGGATATTTATCCATACGTGAAAAAATAGGTTATGGTTTAGGTGATGCGGGCGGAACCGTAATGACCTGCCTGATCATGAATTTTCTCACCTTCTTTTATACCGATGTATTTGGCCTAACACCGGCACTGGTAGGCACACTGTTTATCGCTTTACGCGTTATCGACGCCGTATCCGATCCTTTGATGGGCATGGTGGCCGACAGAACCAATAGCCGCTGGGGTCGTTTTCGCCCTTGGCAGCTATGGGTTGCAGTGCCCATAGGGGTTATCGGTGTGTTGACGTTTACGGTTCCCGACGTCAGCATGAATATGAAAATTCTCTGGGCCTTTGTGACCTACCTTTTATTATCCATGAGTTATACCGCCATTAATGTACCTTACTGCGCATTGATTAATTGCATGACCACAGTGCATCGGGAAGTGATTTCCTGTCAGGCTTGGCGTTTTGTCTTGTGTGGTATCGCCGGTTTTCTGGTATCGGTAGGATTGCCCTGGTTGGTGGAGGCGTTGGGCGGCGACAATGTCGCCCAGGGATACCAGCGTGGTGTGGCCATCTTATGTGTGATTGCTGTGATCATGTTTTTATGCTGTTTTTTCTGGGTGCGAGAAAGAGTACCGCTGGACGTTATGGGGAAATTTTCCCCACGCGAACATTTGAGCGGATTGCGTAAAAATGAGCAGCTGTTGTTAATGCTGGTTATGTCGTTTCTGCTTATTAATGTTTTTAATATTCGTGGTGGCGGCTATATGTATTTTATTACCTACGTGTTGCACGGCTCCGCCGTCTATGCGTCGCTGTTTTTTACCTCGGTGACAGTCGCGTCCATCCTCGGTGCCATGATCGTTAATGGATTATCCCATCGTATTGATACCGTCAAACTCTACTTTTATACCAATCTTGTGTTGGCGGCACTGGGTGTGATGATGTGGTTTATCCCCGCCGGGCAGGTTTATCAAAACCTGTGGCTGGTGGTGATCTTCATTAATAATATTATTTTAGGTTTCACGCTGACGCTGCATTTTTCTCTGATGGCGTTTGCCGATGACTATGGTTTTTGGAAAACCGGCATCCGCTCCTCCGGCATGAGTTTTGCCTTTAATCTATTTTTTATCAAGCTGGCTTGGGCATCGAGCGCCGGAATCATCAGTCTGGTGTTTATCCTGGTGGCCTATACCCCCGGCACTGGCCACCAGACCCCGGCGTCGCTGCAGGGTATTACACTGATGGAAACCCTGTTACCGGCGGTCTTTCATTTATTATTGGCACTGGTGCTGCGTTTTTGCCGATTGGGTAATAAGACCATGGCGCGCATTTCCGAGGATCTGCAAGCCAGGCAGCTGTCATAGCACGCTATTAAGGACGTAAATTATGAAACAGTCATCGGATATTGATCTGCACTATCTTACGTTAACCGACCCGTTTTGGCGGGATTACCAGCGCCTGGTCCGGGACGTGGTGTTGCCCTATCAATGGGCGGCGTTAAACGATCAGGTTGCCGATGCGCAGCCCAGCCATGCCATCGAAAATTTCCGCATTGCCGCGGGCCAAAGCCAGGGTGAATTTTACGGTATGGTGTTTCAGGATAGCGATGTGGCGAAATGGTTGGAGGCGGTGGCTTGGATGTTATGCCAGCAACCGGACGAGGGTTTGGAAACCACTGCTGACGGTGTTATTGAGCTTATCGCCGCAGCCCAACAACCGGATGGTTATCTCAATACCTATTTCACCGTTAAGGCGCCTGAGGCACGCTGGACTAACTTGGCAGAATGCCATGAACTTTACTGTGCCGGGCATATGATCGAAGCCGGAGTAGCCTATTATCGCGCCACCGGTAAACCTCTACTGCTGCAGGTGGTCTGCCGTCTGGCCGACCATATCGATGGTATCTTCGGCCCAGGCGAACACCAACTGCACGGTTACCCCGGCCATCCGGAGATCGAGCTGGCGTTAATGATACTTCATGAAGTGACGGATAATCCGCGTCACCTGGAACTGGCACGTTATTTTGTGGAGCAGCGGGGTAGAGAACCGCATTTTTACGATAGTGAATATCAACGGCGCGGTTGCACGTCTTATTGGCATAATTATGGTCCCGCCTGGATGGTGCTTGACAAGGCTTATAGTCAGGCCCATCTGCCCATAGCACAACAGGAAACCGCGGTGGGACACGCGGTACGCTTTGTGTATCTCATGGCCGGCGTTGCTCATCTGGCCCATGTCAGCCGAGATGAGGAGAAACGCCAATCCTGCCGCCGTCTGTGGAACAATATGACCCAGCGGCGGATGTATATCACTGGCGGCATTGGTTCCCAAAGCCAGGGCGAGGCGTTTACCGGCGATTATGACCTGCCCAATGATACCGCCTATACCGAAAGCTGTGCGTCTATCGGATTGATGATGTTTGCGCGACGGATGTTGCAAATGGAAGCCGATGGCGAATATGCTGATGTGATGGAGCGCGCTTTGTACAATACGGTGCTGGCGGGCATGGCATTGGACGGCAAGCACTTTTTTTATGTTAATCCGCTGGAAGTGCATCCCGCAGCCATCCGGTGCAACCATATCTATGATCATGTTAAACCGGTGCGCCAGCAGTGGTTTGGCTGCGCTTGCTGTCCGCCGAATATTGCCCGGATCCTCGGATCGTTAGGCCACTATATCTATACCCAAACCGAGGATGCCCTGCTGGTTAATCTGTATATCGGCAGTGAGCTTACGGTTGACCTGGGATCGCAGTCTCTCACCTTGCGTCAGCGGGGCAACTACCCTTGGGATGAGGTTATCGAGTTGTCGGTGGACTGTCCCGTGCCGGTGACCACTACCCTGGCGCTAAGGTTGCCTGCTTGGTGTCCCTCCCCCAGCCTGATTCTCAATGGGCAGGCGATCCTGCTTGAGGCGCGCCGTGGTTATGCCTATCTGACGCGCCAATGGTCGGCGGGGGATACGCTTCGTCTCACGTTGCCGATGCCGGTACGACGGGTCAGGAGCCATCCAGGGGTGCGCCAGAACCAAGGCAAGGCGGCATTGCAGCGCGGGCCGCTGGTGTACTGCCTGGAGCAAGCCGATAATGGCGCCGATCTGCACAATCTGCGGTTATCTGAACGGCAAGACTATCAACTGGTGGCGGGGGAGGGCGTTCTGGCCGGTAAAACCCTGATCCGCGCCTCGGGAGAACGTGTCGCGGCGATCGAGGGCGCAGCACAACCGCTTTACCGCTTTGATGGCGATATCGCCCCGCGACAGGCGCATCCATTGCTATTTATCCCTTATTTCTGCTGGGCAAATCGGGCGGAAGGGGAGATGCGGGTGTGGGTAGATGAACAGTCACCGACGGTACCCTGTCGGTGACTATCCGTCGGCGTTTGACTGGGTTTTTGTTAAAAAGCCTGTCTATTGTGTATTTGTCACTGACGAACTGGGTTATGGCTGATATTATTGTCCAGAACATGGGCGCGCCGCTGACGGGGCGCCTTGGCTTGTAAGGCGGCAATAAGGCGGCGATATGGATATCTGTAAAAGTATCTTGATGGTGGCGCTGGGCCTATTGCCAGGCACAAGCGCCACGTCTTCAACACGGGTTCCCCTGACGGCCATGACTACACCTAGTGCAGTTAAACCCTGTGTCCAGCCCGCCAATATCCATGATCAAGAGTATTACCAGGCCAGTAAACAGGCCTATCTTGACGCGGGTATGGATAACGAATTAAGCGCCTATCTGGCCACCACCGCTACCGCCATGACCCTGTGCCTCTGGGACGGTGATTTCAGTAAATTTAGTGGCCAGACCTGCTCGGTGGAACTGGATTTCAGCGGCACCCGGCCGGTCAGGCGTTTTGTCGGCGACCGTCAGCTTTGCGACTTCATCCAACGGTATACGGACTCGTTGCCTATCGCGACTCCCCCGGCTTCCTACCTGCGGCAGCACAAGAACCTGTCCATCGAATTTACCCCAGGGTGAGGGGCGGATGGCTGTTTTGCGTAAAAAAACGGCAGGGTGTGACCAGGTATACTCAGGATTCCTGGCCGGGGGGTATTGACGCTCGAACGTCTATGCGATAAGCCATTGATAGACCGCAGGCAACTGGGAAAATAGATACAACATCAGGCCAATAAACCCGCCGACCAAGGTTCCGTTGATACGGATAAATTGCAGATCCTTGCCGATATTGAGCTCGATTTGTCGTGACATGTCCCTGGCATCCCAGCTTTTCACCGTGTCGCTGATATGTTGGGTAAGAAAAGCAGAAAAATCGGGTGCCATATTGTGAGCCGCCGCCTCGATATGTTGATTAAGCGAGGCGCGCAATCCGGCATCTTGTGCCAGCGTTTGGCCAAACCAACGCCCTGATGCGGCCACTTTGCCACGTAATATCGAATCCGGACGGTCTAAATCCTGTTTTAGCCAGTCGCGCAGATCACCCCATAATGCGCTGATATAGCCATTCAGCACCGCGTCGTTTTTCAGGTAGCTCTTGATGATTTCTGCTCGGTGCACTGTGGAGGGGTCATGCTTGAGCCGTTCGATAAGTTTTTGCGCCAGCCGATCGAAACGATGGCGCAGTGCGTGGCCGCGATCGCTGCCAATCTCATCAAGCAGTGAGTTGACTGCGTTGGCCACCGCCGCGGCACTATGCTCGCCGAGCCACTCCGTAGGCAACATCTTTTCTTTTAACGGGTGTTCACGTTTAAGCCACTGGATAATCTGGTCGGCAATAAACGCCCGGGAGGAAGGTTTGTTGAGCAGCGTAATCAATTGACGTAAGGCCGCGTCCAGCAGCTCTTGATGGCGGCCATCTTTGGTTAAACTGTCCAGAACGGTGGCGATGGACGCGGATAAATCCATTTTATCGATCGCCGCATGCAGCGCGTTGCGGATCAATCCCTGGATCCGGTGATCGTCGGTAAAATCAAGCAGTCCGCGCGTCAACTGCAAGATATGCCCACCCAGACGGTCGGCGTTGTCAGGGGCGGTAAGCCAGCCAGCGATGGTTGCAGCCGGATCCTGTTTACGTAGTAGTTCGGCGATGGAGGAGGTATCAAGAAATTTTTCCCGCACGAAGCGCGCTAAGTTATCAGCGATTTTATCCTTATTGCGCGGAATAATGGCGGTACGACCGCTGATAAAGGGGATAGGTATGCGCTGAAACAGCGCGACCACCGCGAACCAATCGGCCATAGCCCCCACCATAGCGGCCTCGGAGATGGCCTTGAGGCCATCGCGCCAAAAACCCGGTGGAAAAAACAGGGTCAGAACAAAAAGCCCCGCCGCGCTTGAAAGCAGCAGCAGGGCAATACGTTTAATACTATCCAGTTCCGCGTGTTTCGTCATGGTGCTGTCAATTATCCTTGCCGGACGCGGACGGTGCAACCTCAACCTAGATGTCAGTCACGCACTGATTGACTGAACGCATCCACGGCGAGAATGGCCTGGGCCACATCTTGTGCTGTCAGGTTGGGGTTGAGGTTGTGCAACGTATCCCCTTCGCTGCAGGCCAGCGCGCCGACTTTGAGTAAGTTGTCAAAACTTTCGTTTTCCAAATGAATATCTTTAAGTGTAGTCGGCATCTTGATCAGACGATAGAACCGAATATATCGCGCTATTTCTTCATCAGGACGCTGCTCCAGCACCATTTGCGTCAAGGTACCATAAGCCACCTTTTCGCCATGGGTCAGATGATGAATATCGCCTTTGATGGCGGTAAAACCATTATGAATGGCGTGTGCTGCGGCCAGCCCCCCATTTTCGAAGCCCAGGCCCGACAACAGGGTATTGGCTTCGACCACCGCTTCCACAGCGGGAGTAACGCAATGTTGTTCCACCGCTTTATAAGCACTGTAACCGTAAGTCAGCAGGGTTTCTTCGCAAGCACGGGCAATGGCCATGCCAGCGATGGTTGGTTTGCCGCCCACCATAGACTGGGCATGGCTGCGTTTTACCGCCAATGCCTCCACATAGGTCGCCAAACCGTCGGCGATACCAGAAGCAAACATGCGTACCGGTGCCTGGGCACAGACCTGAGTATCGACCAGCACCAGATCCGGGTTTTTATGATAAAAGCGATAAGTGTCGAAAACCCCTTGATCGGTATAGATCACCGACAGGGCACTGCAGGGGGCGTCAGTGGAGGCAACGGTTGGCACGATAGTCACCTGTTGTTTTAATTCATCCGCCACCGCCTTTGCGGTATCCAGGGTTTTACCACCGCCCAGCCCGACAACAATATCGGTACCGGCTGCGCGCGCGACGCCCGCCAGGCGCACAATTTCGTTGCCGGAAGCCTCGCCATTAAAATGCTCATAATGGAAATCAATCTTCGCCTGTTCAAGAGAAGTCTTAACGCGTTTACCGGTAATTTGCCATACGATATCGTCGGCAATCAGCAGCGCTTTTGTGCCCATGGTGGCAAGATGCTGACCCAATTCATCCAGTATCCCTCTGCCCTGCACGTATTTAGCGGGGGATGAATAAATAAAATGACTCATAATATTGGCCTCGTGTGTTATTAAAGATAATGATGATAACAATCCATCACTCAGCACCGTTCCGTGTAATACAATTGATGCGGTATCGTCGCCGGGGCTCTCGACGTGTTTTAGTCAGAGCACCTTGAATTAACTTAATTGTAGTGCAAAAAAAAACAGACCTTTTCCCGAAAGTGTGCAGGGTTGTGTCTGATGGTGTGGCCTATGGCTATGGGTCATCGGACTTTATCAACAACAGCCACTACTGCACTCCTGTGGGGAATCAGTATGATCATAGATGGTGCCCCACAATCGGCCGTGTAGGCTGTCCCATAGCAGGTTATGGGCGGTGTAAACGGTTTATCAGTGTGGGTTACCGCTATGCGGGTAACAACATAAAAGAATGTCGCATGTAGACTAACCGGCGTAGCGGCCATGGCATCGTTGATTTTCGGAATAATGTATTCTATGCATAAGCTCGTAAGAACCGTTTCACATTGTTGTCTCGGGTGGGTCATTGTCATGGCGGCAGTACTTGCGCCAATGGGCGGCGCCAGTGCCGCCGACGCTACTGCACCGGTTGCCACCGCAGCCCCGGCCGCGCAAGTTAAACTGGTTGCGAACGTAGAGCTGCCCAAACTGCAAAAACAGCTTGATACGCTTAAGCAGCGAGTTTCCGCCGCCACCAGTGACAATCAGTTGAGCACCCTAAACGAGGCTACGCAGAAACTGTCCGTTGCAGCCGATGCGCTGGTGGCCTCAATCCAGCCCGACCGTGCGCAGGTACAGGGGCAGTTGGATGTTCTCGGCCCGCCACCCGCCGAAGGCGCCATGGCGGAGACCAGTGTGGTGGCCCAGCAGCGCATTGTCCTGAACAATCGTAAGACCTTGATAGATTCACAACTTGAGCATGCCAAGGCGATCAGTACCAGCGCGACTAATTTGTCGGCACAAATTGCCGATATCCGCCGTAATGCGCTGCGTACCCAAATGGCATTGAACTCCGGCAGCATTTTGGCGGGCAGTTTTTGGACCCCATTGTTCAATCTGTCCCCCGAAGATAAACAACGTCTGGATAACCTCGGTGAGGATTTCGTCGATGCGTGGCAATCCGCCTGGGAGCCCGACTGGCGAGTCGGTTCTGCCACGCTGCTGGTGATGGCACTGGCCATTTGGATCTTCGGTTCCCGTCTGCTGGATAAGTTGTTGGAATGGTTTAGTATCCACCTTCTGCCGGAAGGGCGTTTACGTCGAAGTTTCCTGGCCTGCGCCAGCGCCCTGGCCACGGTATTTAGCGTTGGGGTGGGGGCAGAGTGTCTCTTTTTGCTGTTTACCCGCCATCCTGACGTGCCGCAGACGGTGATAGACTTTGCCAACGAGCTGTTTATTCTGACCCTGTTCTCGGCTCTGGTGTCAGGCCTTGGTCGCGCGTTCCTATCGAATAAGCGCCCTTCCTGGCGCCTACCGGCGATCTCCGACCCGATTGCCTTAGCCATGCGGTCATTGCCGCCGATGTTGGCCTCGTTTATTTTGATTTTTGGCACCGTGGAGCAAATAAATAATCTGGTGGGCACCAGCGTAGCCACCACCATTTTCGGTAACGGCATCTCCTCTTTGCTTATGGCATTGACCGCTGGTTATGCGCCGCTACGCACCAACCGCGCCCGACGCAGGCTGCTGGCGCAAGGGGGGCAGCCGGAGGCGCGCACCTTGATTGCCGGGTTGATTCATCTGAGTATTACGCTCACGGCTATCGCTATTCTGGTTTCCTTACTGGTCGGCTACATTGCCCTGGCCCGTTTCTTGAGCTATGAGCTGGTATGGGTAGGGCTGATCCTGTGCAGCCTGTATCTGCTCATCCACCTGGTGGTGGATCTGAGTGACGCGCTATTCTCTCCCACCACCCTGATTGGCCAGCGGATCAAGCATTCGCTGGGACTCGACGACCGCCATTTATCCCAGGCGGCTACGGTGATGTCGGCTATCGGCAAAACCGTATTGATTCTGCTGGCGGCGGTGGCCTTGATCAATGGCACCTTTGGATCAACTACGCCGTTGTCATTGTTAAGCAAAGCCATCGATATGTGGGGCGGCAAAGGGCTTGAAAAGCTCAATATTGTGCCGGCCCATGTGATGAATGCACTGATTTTTCTGGCCATTGGCGTGTATGTGCTGCGCTCCGTGCGGCGCTGGTTGGATAAGGACTTCCTACCGCACACCATGATGGAACCCGGTATGCGCGCCTCGCTGGTGATTCTGTTTAGCAACCTGGGTTATATTCTTATCACCTTGTTAACGCTGTCTACCCTGGGTATTCAGTGGAACAACCTGGCCTGGATTGTTAGCGCCTTGTCGGTGGGTATCGGTTTTGGTTTACAGGAGATCGTGAAGAATTTCATCTCCGGCCTGATCCTGCTCATTGAGCGCCCGGTGAAAGTCGGGGATTTGATTACTATCAGTGGTGTTGAAGGCGATATCCGGCGAATTAATGTCAGGGCGACGGAAATTCAACTGGGGGATCGCTCAACGGTGATTGTGCCAAACTCGCAGTTTATCTCGCAGAATGTGCGTAACGTCACTATGGGTAATGCACAAGGGGTGGTGACCATCGCCTTGACCTTCCCGTTGGATATCGACCCGGAAGCGGTACGTAACCTGTTGCTTGAAACCTACCATGATCATGAATCAATCCAGGAAACGCCCGCACCATCGGTGAGTTTTAGCCAGCTTGGCCCAAGCGGTATCGTGCTGAGCGTGACCGGATTTGTTCGCAGCCCGCGCATTGTCGCCTCCACCAAGAGCGATCTGTTGTTCGAGTTACTTAAGCGTATGCGTGCTGGCGGTATTGTGTTGTCCAGCCCGCAGAAAATGATTTTTGAAAACTCCCCCCTGGGCACCACGCCAGTGATAGTCGATCGCAGTGCGCAATAGTCCCGGGAGGGGTTAAACGTCTAACGCAAGCGTTAATCCCATTGCAGTTGAACGCTTTTACCGTAAACTCATTGGGGCTGTCATATGTTTTGCTGGAATTGTTGGTGGAATTATTGCAGCCACTCGATGTCGAAAAATCTGAACCTCGTGGAACGGCGCGTCCGATGCCCGGCGCGTCGCCAACCGACGAACGGCTCCGCGTGGATAATACTTTGTAATATATAGGAACTTTTTCCGGCATGGAACGAAGATCATTTATTAAAGCGTCATTGGCACTGGCTGCATACTGCGGTACTCCCGCCATGGCTTCGTTGTTTATGCGTTCGGCGCTGGCTGCCGACAATGTCGCCGATGGCAGTGCCAGTGCATTCGATTTTTCCACGCTGAAAACCATGGCCGCCAATCTGGCGGGGCAACCCTTCGGCGGTCCACCGGCGGAGTTGCCCAAAACGCTGGCGGACCTGACCCCCCAGGCCTATAACGATATACAGTACGACGCTAACCACTCCCTGTGGCATGACGTGCCAGGGCGGCAACTGGATGTGCATCTGTTTCACGTGGGCATGGGATTTAAGCGTCGGGTGCGCATGTATTCAGTGGATCCACAGTCCCATTTGGCCAAGGAGATCCATTTTCGCCCCGAATTGTTCAATTACCATAATGCCGGGGTGGACACGGCCCAGCTCCAAGGCCGCAATAATCTGGGTTTCGCCGGCTTCAAGGTCAATAAAGCACCGGAGTTGACCCGGCGGGATGTGGTGTCGTTCCTGGGCGCCAGCTACTTCCGGGCGGTGGACGACACTTATCAATATGGCCTGTCGGCCCGTGGTCTGGCGATAGATACTTATACCGATCAGCGCGAGGAATTCCCTGATTTTGTCGCGTTTTGGTTCGACAAACCCAAACCTGCCGATACCACGTTTACCCTGTATGCGTTGCTCGATAGCCCCAGCGCCACCGGTGCCTACCGTTTTGTCATTAGCTGCGAAGCACAACGGGTGGTGATGGATATCGAAAAACATATCCACGCCCGCACGGCAATTAAACAGCTTGGTATCACGCCGATCACCAGTATGTTCAGCTGTGGTACCAACGAGCGGCGCACGTGCGATACCATTCATCCGCAAATCCACGACTCCGATCGCCTGGCCATGTGGCGCGGCAACGGCGAGTGGATCTGCCGACCACTGAATAACCCGCAAAAGCTGCAGTTTAATTCGTTTGTGGATGAGAATCCCAAGGGCTTTGGCTTATTGCAGTTAAATCATAATTTTGACGATTATCAGGATGTTATCGGCTGGTATAATAAACGACCCAGTCTATGGGTCGAGCCGATTGGCGACTGGGGTAAAGGGGCGGTCAACCTGATGGAGATCCCCACCACGGGTGAAACGCTGGATAATATTGTGTGTTTCTGGCAGCCCGCAGAACCCATCCAGGCCGGCGGGGAGTATACCTACAGCTATCGCCTGTATTGGAGCGGGGAACCACCCGTCCACAGCCCGCTGGCGCGGATAAAGGCGACCCGTACCGGTATGGGGGGGTTTCCGGAGGGCTGGGCACCTGGTGAGCATTATCCGGAAAAATGGGCACGCCGCTTTGCCATTGATTTCGTCGGTGGTGATATCATCGCCGCTGCGCCCAAGGGCATCGAACCGGTGATCACCACGTCCCACGGCAAAATCGATAGTATTGAAATTTTGTTCGTGCAACCGATGAACGGTTACCGCGTCCAGTTTGATTGGACGCCGGACAGCGACTCAGTGGTTCCGGTGGAGCTACGGATGTTTTTACGCTGCCAAGGGCAGGTGCTCAGCGAGACCTGGCTTTATCAATACTTCCCGCCGCCGCCAGATAAACGCCAGTATGTTGACGACCGGCAGATGAGCTAACCGATCCGTGCGGCTTCTGGTGGATGGGGCTGGACGCTCCGTACGCTGGAAGCTGGAAGCTGGAAGCCGGAAGGCTACGGCGAGGTCAGGTGAGTGAGCTAAGCTAATGCGGATGACACCTTATTCATTAGCGATGACCACCATCAAGATAACGCCGGCCTTGACCGTCAGCCGGTGGTGGGGTGCCCGCCGGCAGTTTGCCGAACCACCGATAACGGTTACGGGCTACTGCGTAATAGACTGCGTCGCGCAGTGCAGGTGGGAAAAAACGCATGATCCTAAGGGCTCGCCACGGCCAGCCAAGCTGTCCCAGGATGGCGATAAATGCATCTGATTTTACCGTAACGTCGCCGTTGGCGATGTAGGCGATGGTCGTGAAGTTATCCGTGGGCAAACCCGCCCAGCGCAACAAGTCCTGGCCAGTCGGCGATTGCACCGTCGCCAAATGTATTTTTTTACCAGGATCAACGCGGTTAAGCCACCGCACCAGACGCTGACACAATACACATTCCCCATCAAACAGCATCACTCGCTCACCGGCCAGCAAATGGGGTGGCGGCGTCAGTCGCTCGTTACGAATAACATACAAATTCGGTGGGGTGACTTTGCGTTTGGCGTTCGGCATAGTGCTTACCTCGGTGTGAAACCTATCCCACGCATTGCGCGTTCTCATGTTCCTCGCGCCATGTAACGACCGTGGAGCCTGCCGGGTCAGTCTCGGCCACTGGAAATACCTGTTTGAATATCGGGCCTTTTCAGCATAGGCATTTGTAGGGAAAATGCAGGGATCACCATCACATTGCCACTATGCGACACCATAATCAGCTGCATTAATTGTAATGATATAACCTATATATTAGCAGCACATTTTGGGTTACTGCGCCCAAGGATTGTGATTATCATCCTGATGTAAATAATATGTCCTACACTTATCACCTTACCAACACAGTATAATTAACTCACCGTGCCCGGCTTATCACTCCGGATGGACTGGGTGAGTATTACGCAAACCACCCTTATCCTGGCAATAGCGGTCACAATTCATTACCCACACTACACTTGGCAACGTCGCGCTCATCGAGATGACACCGCCATAAACCTGGGTTGAAACACTGGAGAAAAAACATGTCCTTTACTATTCTCGGTTACGCCGCACAGTCCGCAGATACCAAATTGGCCGCCCACAAATTTGCTCGGCGCGATCCCCGTGCCGATGATGTGGTCATTGATATTCTTTATTGTGGCGTATGCCATTCCGATCTGCATCAAACCCGAAATGACTGGGGCGTGAGTGTATTCCCCATGGTTCCTGGGCATGAAATTATCGGCAAAGTGACCCGCGTCGGATCCGGTGTCAAAAAACACCACGTAGGCGATCTGGTCGGCGTGGGTTGTCTGGTGGATTCCTGTCAACACTGTATATCCTGCGAACACGACCTGGAACAGTATTGCAAAGAGGTGGCCACCCAAACCTATAACGACAAAGACCGCCACGACGGCTCGCCAACCTTTGGCGGTTATTCGGAAAAAATCGTGGTGTCTGAAAAATTTGTACTGAAAGTACCGGAAAAACTGGATATTAAATCCGCTGCGCCATTACTGTGCGCCGGCATTACCACCTATTCCCCCCTGCGCCACTGGAACGTCAAACCGGGCAGCAAAGTGGCGGTAATCGGCCTTGGCGGGCTTGGCCACATGGCGCTCAAACTGGCGAAAGGCATGGGGGCGGAAGTCACGCTTTTTACCCGCTCGGCGGGCAAAGAAAACGAAGCACGCCGTTTAGGCGCCGATCACGTGGTACTGTCTTCCAAAGCGGATCAAATGGCGAACGTTGCCGGCCAGTTTGAACTGATTATCGATACCGTGCCCTACCAACATGACGTCAACCCCTACATGTCTACCTTAAACCTTGACGGTACTCTGGTGTTGGTCGGGTTATTGGGTCAACTGGAACCGGCAGTACAAACTGCGCCGATGATCATGGGACGCCAATCCATCGCCGGATCGCTGATTGGCGGTCTCGCCGAAACCCAGGAAATGTTGGAGTTCTGCGCCGAAAAAGGCATCACCTGCGATGTGGAAATGATCAATATCCAAGACATCAACGAAGCCTATGAACGCATGCTGAAAAGCGATGTTAAATACCGCTTTGTCATCGACATGGCATCACTAAAGAAAACTGCCTAAGGCGTTCCACCCACCTCTATGGTGCACTGGGCCGGCAAACGCTGAACTTACAGCAGTTTGTGTCAAAGGCCCAGTGCGCCCCTGGGGATAAAATAATCTGTTTCGGTTTTGCCTGCACCGTGGCAGGCCGTCAACATGAGTACCAAGAGCGAACCGGTCAGACGCGTTATTTCCATAGCTTGTTTCCATCCCTATTATGGACCGTCAAGATTATAAGGATCTTATGGATCCATTTGTACTGTATCACTCAGGCTTCCAGAGCAGGTAGGGACTACCAATTACCATAC
>NZ_JAYGJO010000012.1:0-150853 GCF_035013185.1 Acerihabitans sp. TG2 | reverse complement strand
CATTTGTGGTGCGGTAGTTCAGTCGGTTAGAATACCGGCCTGTCACGCCGGGGGTCGCGGGTTCGAGTCCCGTCCGCACCGCCACTGTATTAAAAAACCCAAACTTGCGTTTGGGTTTTTTTTTGGTTTCAGCAAAGACGTCTCCTCCCAATAATGCTCCCCTCAGCATGAATTCCAGCACAGCATCAAGTATCTCAAGTTGCTTTGCCATAATCCCTCATAGGTCATAATGATAACTCGGGCATGATAGCCAAAAGCAGGCTCAGTCAACATAAATCAGGGCAGAACAAAACCAAAAAAATTAAGTATTCAGCCTGAACCATATTGACAGTTACCCAATGGAAAGCGATTGTGGTCAAGTCGAATGTGGGTTGTGACGTCCTTCATATAACCAGATGGATCTTGCTAATGATTGGACAAAATCCTCTGGCGAGGCCTGAATGGATAACGTTTTTACCAAACCGATCAATGGATATTCGTCATATGCATGACTTGAGCGGTCACGACATGATGCGTAAAGAGTACGCAGGAACAGAATAGGCAATTATTTTCAGTGAGGATGACGCGGTGGCACAACACAAACTGGTAAAAGCCAAACCAATCCCCAAACCCAACATCATGGATCTACAGCAACAATTCCAGGCGCACTGCGCGACTATTGAAGCATTGCAGCTCACCATTGCCACCCAGCAGCAGCAGCAGGAGACATTGATGGCGCGGTTCCGCCAGGAAGTGCTACCCATAGAACATCAATATATCCAGTCGGTTTATGACAAAATCACCCGGTTACTGTCTTTTACCGCCAAAAAATCATTAGGAAAATACGATCGCGAAGCGTTATTTTCATGGATAGAAGAGGAGTTTGATGAACTGTTTCAGCACCCGTTCAATGAAAAGCTTGACCTAGATGCACTGCGTAAGCAGTTTTTTGCGGTAAATAAGGTGCGTGATATTGAGCCGGCGCAGGACGAGGTCGACGATTTTCGCCAGCATGTCATTGATCAGTATGGTACTGACGGTGATCTGAGCGATAAAGAATTAGTCGAAATGATGATCGACCCGGAAAAACTGTTCAACACCCTAAATCGCCTGCTCCGCGAGCCTCAGGATGACAATGGACATGATAATGCCAACAGCGCGAGTACACACGACACTCAGGAGCGGCTGGACGAGGCACAGCAAACACTGGATTGTTTGTTAAAATCGAAGGAAATGAATAAGCTGTACAAAAAACTAGCCAACATCCTGCATCCCGATCGTGAGCCTGAGCCGGCGAAAAAAGAAGAAAAACATCTGCTAATGGTACAGTTGTCGAAAGCCAAAAAAAACCACGATGTTTGGACCATACTCGGCATGTACCACCAATACGTGGATCCCACCTTTCATTTCAGTCAGACCGATATGCCGGCGATTAACGCCCAATTACAAAACCGCATCGATGCGCTGACCGCCGAATTGGCCGGAATAACAGATCCTTACTCGTTACCAGGCATGATTCTGGAAAAATTCGGGGGTAAAACCGCAAGATCTATCGATAACAAGTTCAAAAAACACAGCGCACAACTGCAGCAAATGATTAAGGCGCAAACTCAGCAGTGCAGCGAATTACGGTCGATAGCGATGCTCAAAAGGTACCTGGCACCCCGGCGGGCTGAGTTCGACTTTGAAAGACAAATGATGGATTATTACTAAACAACCACACGCTAAACCGGCCACCGCCCAGCGCATCACGCCAGCCGGCCACCGAAGCACATCTGGCCCAGGCTGGCTAATACAAAACGAAGCTGGCCGGGGAGCGTACCGTGGGGGTCGAATTGGCCGTGGTTTTTCCGGCCAACAGAGCGCCCCCTGGTGCGCTAGACCGGCCACCTCCCGGAGCATCACGCCAGCCGGACACCGGCTGACGAGAACGCGAACCCTGGGGATTAAAGAATCCGGCTGATAAGCCTATCAATTCGAATACGGCGCAGGCGGCGGATCAATTTACGCACTTTCACCGGATAATCGCCGATATTCTGTAGCTCGGAATAATGCGTCACTACCTGGGTATGGGTGCGGATCAACTCAAGTTCACGTCCCCGTTGCTCGCGCAACTCACCCCGTGGATCATGAATCAATAACGCGTTTTCCAGATCCAGACGCCAGGCGCGTGGATTAAGGTTATTACCGGTAAGTAATTGCCACTCGTCATCCACCCATATCCCTTTGAGATGGTAAGTATTCTCCCCGTCTTGCCATAACCGCACGACCAGTTGCCCGCTATCAACATAACGCTGCAATCGACCAAGAAAACGGCGCAGGTTAATTTCATACAAATAAGGCAGGGCGCTAATAATTTTAAACGGCTGATCTTCAGGAATATAAAAATCATTCGCTGTTTTGTCACCAACAATAATTTCCACCTGCTTATTCTGACGTAGCAGGGAAATAATATTCCTCACCAATAATGCGGGCATATTGAAATAAGGGGTGCATAACGTAAGCTTGCTGTCGGTACAGCACATCAAATGGTGGATCGTTTTATTCAGTGGACTTTGCTTACCTAATCCCACCAGCGGTGTGATGGTCAACTGATCGTCGGCAGCCGCATCATTACAGCTATAGCCCACCACGCGCAACGATTGCCGGAGCATTCGGGTATCATTTCTGATTTCTATGGTTTTTGGCCGTTCGGCCTCATCGAGCCGGTTCACGGCCGGAGCGTTGAGCAAATGGCCACAGATGTAGCTCAGCATACAGTCCGCCAGAGCCGAATTGCGAATAAACTGATAACGATCGTAGCGGTAACACGTCAATTGATGCAGGTAAACGTTATTAAGACTGGCGCCACTATAAATAACGGTGTCATCAATAATAAAACCTTTCAGATGCAGCACACCCAAGGCTTCCCGGGTATTTACCGGCACACCATAGACCGGCACTGATACCCCTGGATGTTCTTGTGCCATACGGCAATACCAATCAGCATTGGTATTGACCGCCGCGGCGCCAATACGCCCGCGCTGTGCGCGATGCCAGTCAACCAGAACACGGATTTCAAGCTCAGGGTTACGCTGCTTGGCACGATAGAGCGCAGAAAGAACGGCATCACCTGCTTCATCCTGCTCAAGATACAGTGTCACCAGGTAAATTCGGCGCTGGGCACCTTCTATCGCATGTAATAATGCGACGCGGAAATCTGCAGGACTGTACAGCGTTTGTACGTCATCAACCGTCTGGGGAATTTTGGGCAGTTGTGCAAGGTGTTGTTGGTGTTTGGCCCGCTTAAAGTTTGACAACATCACAGTGCGCTTCTTCTCTTGTCATCGTATGGTGGAATGACCATATGCAAAACATAAATGCGTCTAATCGGCCATAATACCATTACTTTTATGGGTTGTGGCGATGTTTCGCCGCATGTTGAACGATGCTTGAGGTTGGCGTATCGGCAATGTCCACCAACTCGCTAGCCAATAATAGCGACAACGCTACGATGCCGTCTTCCAGTTGCAACTCGACGGAGAACCCCAACTTTTTCGCCAGGGCTATCATGCCGTGATTACTGGGCATGGTAATGGCCGTTAAGCGCTTAAGTCCATGACCTCGTGCGTAACCGATCATCTTCTCCAGCAACAATTGCCCCAATCCCAATTTCTTCACATCAGATCTGACCAAAATCGAAAATTCGGCGTCGATATTATCAGGATCGGAGTAGGCACGGGTCACGCCGATAATGGTACTTTCCGTACCATCCTGGCGTAGCGCGACAAAAGCCATTTCGCGATCGTAGTCGATTTGGGTCATATACGCCAAATCTTCATGGGTAAACTCGGTTATCTCACTAAAATATCTAAAATAAAGATCCTCCGCCGTCACTGCGCCAATAAACTGTTTAAGCAGTGGCTCATCCTCTGGCAGGATCGGCCGAAACAGACATTGCTCGCCATTTTTCAGTGTAACCCGGCTTTCCAGTTTCTGCGGGTAGGGACGAATCGCCAGGCGCGCTTCCGGATCGCCATGGAATTCGGCCAACTCAAGGCTGATATCCAGTAGTGTCATATCGCTGCCGCACGCGAGCAGCGGATGAATATCCAGGTGTGTGATTTGCGGACAATCCAATAGCAGGTTTGATATCTGGACCATCAGCCGACTCAATGCGGTAATGTCTAATGGATAAAGCGGACGGTGGTTGCGAATCGCTCCTTTTTTCAAACCCTGGCGTACCATATTTTGTGCCAGCGCCATATTCAACGGTGGCAGGGCCACCGCCATTTGTCCCGCCTGGCGCCAGTCCGATTCGCTTTCGCCCAACAGTATCAATGGACCAAATACCGGGTCCTGCTCGACTACGATGCGCAACTCCTGGGTTCCGGCCCGGTTAGCCATGCTTTGCACCAACATGCCTTCAATGCGCGCCTGAGGATACGCCTGTGCCACCCGGTCCATAATGGCGTTGGCAGCCAGCTCAACTTCCCGGCCATTACGTAGCGACAACATCACGCCCTGAACATCTGATTTATGCGGGATATCCGGTGACCGCAGCTTCAATGCCACTGGATAACCGATACGGTTGGCGATAGCCACCGCTTCGCTGCTGTCGATGGCGATCCAGGTGGGCAGGGTTGCCATACCGTACGCTTCGACAATTGACCGGACCTCATGGGTCGCCAATCGGGTGATGCCTTGATCCAAGGTTTGTTGGATCACCCGATGTGCATAGGCGGCATCCGCTGTGATATCCGCTGGCTGGGCAGGGGTCTCCATCAATTGTTTCTGGTTGCGGCGATATTCCGCCATATGCATAAACGCGGTGACGACGCCCTCCGGCGTGCGGTAAGTGGGCAGTGCAGCGTCGGTGAATAGGCGACGGGCCTCTCGTGAGGAAAACTCCCCGCTCCAGTTAGTCAACAGGGTGACTTGCCGGCCACGAGGATGGTGCTTGGCCAGGTCGATGACCTGTTGGGCGGTTTCACTGCTGGGGGCTGCAGCGCTAGGGGCATGGATAATCAGTAACGCATCGTAATCATGGCTGTCTAGCAGCGCCGACAGTGCAGCATGGTAGCGCGCCGGGGTAGCGTCATCCCCCAGGTTCAGGGGATTGGATGCCAGCAGCGGGTCCGGTAATGTCGCCTGCAGCGCCACGCAACTGGCCGGGGTGAGTGTTGCCAGTTTTCCGTGCCGGCTAAGCAGTTCATCGAGCGCCAGCGCAGCGGGAGCCATGCCATTGCTGACAATCATTAGCCGCTCACCACGCAGGGGCAACATATGGCTTAATGTCTCCACCGCGGAGAACAGTTCGTGGGTATCGCGCACGCGTAACAGGCCAGCCCGTTGGATCGCTGCGTCATAAGCAGCGTCGCGCCCTTGCGGATAATTAAGCAGGCGCTGCGCCTGGGTGCTGCGACCGCTTTTGATCACCAAAATAGGCTTATTGCGCGCCGCGCCGCGCGCCGCGGAAAGAAACCGCCTGGCATCACTCAGATGCTCAATATGCAGCAATATGGCGCTGGTTTTGCTGTCCCTCGCCAGAAAATCAAGCACATCGTCCACATCAATATCAATGCTATCGCCAAGCGCAATAAAATAGGAAAACCCGATGGCGCGTTGCTGCGCCCAGTCTAGTACCGTGTTGGATACCGCAGCAGATTGGGAAATAAAAGCCAACTTGCCTTTATGGATCGGCACCGGTGAAAAACTGGCGTTGAGCCCTTGCCACGGTGCCAGCACGCCAAGGCTGTTAGGACCGAGCAATCGCATGCCGTAACCATGGGCACAGGTTTTTAATTCGGCAAAGTGCGCTGGCGGCGCTGACAGGATAATCGCCGTTTTGCAGCCGCGCTGGCCAAGCTCAGCCAGCAGTCCCAGGTTGCGACTGGCGCGGGTACAAACGATAGCCAGATCCGGCGTCAGCGGCAGGCTGGCAACGTCAGGGTAACAGAGCACGCCACATACGGCCGGATAACGTGGAGTCACCGGTAGAATCGGCCCGCTAAACCCGCCGTCGAGCAGATTACGCATCATCAGATAGCCGGCCCGGCCCGGCCGATTTGACGCCCCCAGTACTGCAATCGATTTTGGCCTGAGCAAGGCGTCCAAACCTCGTTGACTCATCAGTATCTCCGCCTTCCCGCTACGCGAATTATTTAAGGTGTGCCGCCATACTCCACCTTGCAGATGCGTTGGTATTGCCGCGATTCGAACTATGACAGGGATAAGTGTAGGCGCTTTAGACCGGGGGTGTTGTGACGGCGGAAGATATTTGCACGCTGTTGTGATGCGACTTGCCCGCCAGATAACGACGGCAAAACAGCGCAAAATACGCATCCAAACTGCACGCTGCCGCATGGTCACCGGCTTGGTGCAGCAGTGTGGCGGCGACTTCGGCGGTACAGTGGTGGCCCTCGCCGTGGGACTCCCTCAGGCGATAAGCGGAAACGCTCGCCAGGTCAAGGGACAAAATGGGTAACGCGGCTAAATAGGGACTTTTACGAAACATCTTACCGGCTTCTGGCCATGTGCCGTCCAACATGATAAACAGCGGCGGCTTGCCATTGATGTCGATGTGGTTCATCACCCGTCGATTGGGGCCGGCGTTGTGTGCCGGAAAAACCACGTAGGGTTGGCGGGTGGGATCGGCAATCGCGGCCAGTAGCGCCGGATCGACGTTGGTGCGCGACCAGATAAAAGCCTGGGTATCCGGCAGAATATCAGCAATCAGGCGACCCGTATTACTCGGTTTTAACGGTTCGGCGTCAAACATAATCAGGCAAAAACGGCATAACGCCTGACTGGGGATAATCTGGTCACACAGACAAAGTGTCTGCGGTAATAGACAGCCCTCGCAGCGGAGTACTCGGCAACCGCGGGCACGATAAGGTCGGGTGGCCCGATCGAGACGATGTTGGCGTAACGCCAAGACGGCATTGTGTTTCATGAGCAGGCTCAACGTAAAAGAGAGAGTTTACGCGAGCGGGCGGGGAAAATAGACTTTTTTTTTTGAGTAGCAACGTCGAGCGTAGCAAACCCTGTTGGGGCAAGAACTGTGCTCATCGCCGGTGGGCAAAGGGCGCAGGGCTTCGGCGGTTTACCCGTAAATCGGGGGAGGCAACCGCCGAGAGGCTGCCGGATTATGACGCGCTAGGAATGGACAGCCCTTCATCAAGCCATTGGTCAAATGGGCTTTTCGGCACGGCACCATGCAAAGAGTCTACAGGCTTGCCGTGCTTGAACATCATCATCGTGGGGATGCTGCGAATCGCAAAGCGGGTCGCAAGCTGTGGTTCAGCCTCGGTATTCACTTTCACGAAACGCACCGTATTGCCGCGTTCCACCGCCACCGCCTCGAACACCGGCGCGAAACCCACGCAGGGACCGCACCAGGGTGCCCAAAAATCTACCACTACCGGCAAATCATCCTGCAGTAATTTATCCAGGGTTTGTGTGGTGGCGTGAACAACCTTGCCGTCGAGTAGCGGCTCGCCGCAGCGCCCGCATTTTGCGCTGTCATTCATCTTATTTTCTGGCAGACGGTTGGTCGCCAGACAGGATGCACATACCGTATTCATACAATGGCCTCTGGTAGTGGAAAAAAAGGACCCTTGACCCAAGAGCAATCAGATCCACGCTTTATCAAATCATTAATCTAAAGTATGGTTAAAGAAATCGCGCGTGACAAAACGGTTTATCCGATGGCTTCGATTGTTGCTGGCTTTTAACGCCAACCCGGTAGCTAAAAAGGGCCAGATCAGGTAATCTTCGCGCCCAGTACTCGGGTGGAGAGACAAATGAGCGATTCGTTAAAAGGTAAAAACGGTAAGGTCCGTATCATGTATGTGCGCAAAGACGAAGAGGAAAAACCTCGTCGTCCTGCCAACCCTTCTGCATCCGGGCGCGATGGCCGCGATCGGCGTAGTGATGCACCTCGCGGCGAAGCACCACGTCGGGGAGAGGGGCGTCCACGTCATGATAAACCTGACGATCGCACGGGACGGCCGGCCCCTCGCCGTGATAGACCCTCGACCTCGCCTGACTCCCCCTGGAAAACGCTATACCAAAACGACGAACGGCCGGCTGAAGCTGACCATGGTGGGATCAGCGGCAAAAGCCTGATCGATCCCGATCAACTGCGTCGCCAGCGGGCGGAAGAAACGCGAGTTTACGGTGAAAATGCCTGCCAAGCGCTATTTAAAAGCCGTCCTGATTCTATCGTTCGTGCGTGGTTCGTTCAATCCGTCACCCCTCGATTCCGTGATGCCCTGCGCTGGATGGCCGCTAACCGCAAGGCTTATCATGTCGTGGAAGAGGAAGAGCTTGCATTGGCCTCCGGCACTGAACATCACGGAGGGGTCTGTTTTCTGATCAAAAAACGCATTGGCCTGGATGCAGCACTCTATTTACAACAGACCGGTAATAAGGATTGTGTCCTGGCATTGGAAGATGTCTCCAATCCGCATAATCTTGGTGCTATATTGCGCAGTTGTGCGCATTTTGGTGTGCGTGGCGTGATGACCAGCGACAGTGCCGCATTGGAGTCTGGTGCTGCGGTGCGCACCGCGGAAGGTGGCGCAGAGCATATCAGCGCCATTCACACCGATGACTTGATTAACGACCTGGCACTGTTCCGTCAGGCGGGTTATACCATTGTCACGACATCCAGCCATAATGGTGTCGCACTCTCCCAAGCCAAGATGCCGCAGAAAATGGTGCTGGTGCTGGGTGAGGAGCGCAGAGGGTTGTCGTCGGAGATTGTGGCGCAAACGGATATGGCGGTTTCCATCGGCGGTACCGGACGGGTGGAAAGCCTGAATGTTTCGGTGGCGACGGGGATTTTGTTAGCAGAATGGTGGCGGCAAAATAATCAGCCAGCCTGAGATCGTAAAACGCCGCTGTCGCCCAAGGGGCGGTAGCGGTATTTGACGGTTACACCAACTCGTCTTCTACCATCAATTCGTCGAGTTTACCAAGCAGTTTGCGGGTGAGAATTTCCAGTTGTTTTTGTTCGTTTTGGTCGAGAGTGGACCAGAGGGAAACCAAGCATTGATGCTGCGGTGGTAATAGCTTGTTGAGAAAGGCTTCTCCGGCCGCAGTGAGTTTTAAATGCAGGCAGCGGCGATCATTTTCACTCTCTTTGCGCTCAATCCAGCCACGTTTTTCCAACTCATCAGCGATACGTGTGGCGTTGGTGCGCGACGATCCTAGCGCGGAACTCAGCTCGGAAGGTTGAATACTATGATTTTCCTGCGACTCCAGGGTCATTAGCGCCATAAACAGCGTTTCGTTAATGCCTTGAGCCTTTAGCATGCGGTTGCGGGTTTCCAGCAGTTTACCCTGCATATGCATACAAAGACGGGTCAACAGGATTTCTTGAAAAGGAAAGTCCGGCCGACGCTGGGCCCGTAACGCTATCATGTGTTCAATGGGAGTGAAGGAGCTATCCATTAGTATTGGCCTCATTAGTTTCTGTAGGTATAATAACTAATGTAATCACTTAAGTAAATATTGTGATGACGAAAAATTTATACACTAAACCAAAACTCAGTGCTCCAGCCAGCGTCGCAAGAACGATACTGCGGGATTGATAATAACAGATCGTCAGCACCGCAAAACCCACCAACGTTGGCAGCAGTTTATCGCTATCGTGCATGACGCTCGGTACGCTAGAGACCACCAGTAGCGAACAGATTGACGCAATCCCGATACCATCTACTATTCTGGTGACCCAGTTGCCGGTAGCGTTTGTTTGCCTAGGCATTCTGCTAAAGCGCAACGGGATGTAACGAAAGCCATAATTCGCGGCACCCACCACCAAACCAATCAATATTACAGTGCTATTCACGAGTGCCCCTTATCCGTATCGCTCTGGCGGTCAATCCAGGGACGGAGCAGCGCTCCCAGGCATCCCCCACCGATACCGGCCAGAATGGCCATTGGAATTGACATCAACAGCAATCCTGCCAGGGAACCTGTCAGGGCTGACACTAAAATCATACTCTGTCGCCGCTGGAACGCCGCAAGCAGAAAACTCAGGAACAGCGCCGGTAGCATAAAAGACAGCGCGGCTTCCACTGCTGGGTAGGCGTCCAGTGGGCCATTGCCGCATAACGCACCCAGGGCGGTGCCAATGACCCATGAAATCCAGGCGCATGAAGCGATGCCAATCATCCAGTCTTCCGACCAGCGGCGGTTATCCTTGGTTAATTTGGCGATCGCCGCAGAGAAGACTTCGTCCGTCAGTCCAAAGGCCCAGAGTGCGGTTTTACCCCGGGATAATTTACCGACGATGCGGTGGCGTAGGGTAGGACCATAGAGTAAATGGCGCATATCCATGGCCATGACGGTAAGCGCGGCCACCCAAAGTGATATCCCTGCACTGAGCAGGGCGGTGATCACGAACTGACTGGCGCCTGCGTAAATAATGCAAGAAATAAACAGGCTTTCCAAGGGTGTGAAGCCCAGTTTGACCGCATTAACACCAAAAGCGAAAGCCACCGGCAGATAGCCGATGACGATGGGTAAACTATCGAATACTCCTTCGCGAAAGGAGGCCTGGTGCCATTGTGTCTGCGGTACCAACGTGGTGCGCCGACTGTCCATGAGACTGACCTCCCTGTGGTAGCAACCTGACGTCAGGCCGTTACGCCATTGTCTTCATAATGTTGTCCACGCAGCCATATCAGCAGATTAAGCAGGCCTAAGATCCCACCCGCCACGCATACGCCGGTCCAGCCAGCCATCGAGAAAGCCGAGGCGGAAATCAGCGATCCTAATGCCCCGCCGACAAAATAGCTGGTCATATAACCTGAGGTCAGTCGGTTACGTGCCTGTGGCATCCGGCGATAAATCACGCTCTGGTTGGTAATATGCACACCCTGCACGGCCATATCAAGAAAAATAATCCCGATAATCAAAGAGATAATCTGATATTGACCGTACCAAATGAAGGCCCATGAAACCAGTAACAGCAGTAGGCCATAGCGGGTGGTGGTTTTGGCTTTGCCTCGGTCAGCCAACTGCCCGGCCCGCGACGCAATCAATGCACCTGCCGCCCCGACCAGGCCGAACAGGCCGATTTTGGCCTCGGAAAAATGAAACGGTCCCGCCGCCAGCAAAAATGCCATGGATGTCCATAGATTACTGAAGCTGGCAAAGGACACGCAGCCAATTAATGCGCGGGTGCGTAACATCGGCGTGGCAAAATAGATGCGGAAAATCGAAATCAGCAACTGCGGATAGTTTAAATCTGAATACTGTTTATAACGCGGTAGTGCCAGCCAAAGGATCAAGGCCATGATAATCATCAACGCGCTGGCGAACCAATAAACGGTACGCCATCCTCCCATGGTGGCCAGTGCGCCGGACACGGTGCGGGCCAGCAGGATGCCGAGCAGCAGGCCGCTCATGATCATACCCACCACTTTGCCGCGCTTGGCTGGATCGGCGAGCGTCGCCGCCAGGGGTACTAGAATCTGCGCTACGACCGAGAACAGCCCGGTCATGGCGGTACCGAGTATCATCATCCACAGGCTGCCCGAGGACGCGGTAACCAACAGACCGGCGGCAGATAATAGCGTCATGATGACGATCATACTGCGGCGTTCGAATTTATCTCCCAAAGGAACAATAAACATCAGACCGCAGGCATAACCCAACTGCGCCGCAGTAACGATGAATCCAGCCTGGTTGACAGAGAGGTGGTAGGACTGGGCTATGGTCTCAAGCAACGGCTGGGCATAATAATTACTGGCGACTGACAGCCCGGTAGCTATCGCCATAACAATGATTAATGCTGGACTTAAACTTGGATGGTCTGTTTTTGTTTTCATCAATGAGTCTGCTTACCAATCGGGAGGCCATTATTCCTCATCAGCACATAAAAAACGAGGGGCGAATGCCCCTCGTTTTATCCCACGTCCGGTTATTGCGCATTTTCTCGGCGCGCCGGGCGTATTAATGGCGTATTAATGGCGTATTAATAACGTATTAATAACGTATTAATAACGTATTACGACTTGGTCGCTGCGGCTTCTGCAGTTTTAACCCAACCGTCAAACAACGCCTGATGCGCGGCAATCCAGCCGTCGGTCTGGCGTTCAATATCCGCTGGCGACGCTTCACCGTCATGCATACGCATGTTTTGCGCGTTCACATCAGCAATAGGGAGTTTCATGATGGCGAACAGTTTGGCTGCAGCAGGGTTGGCTTTTGCCCAGACTTTATTGGCCACAATGTGCATAGAATTGACTGGGAAACCATAATTGGCACCGTTAGGCAGTTTAGTGTCAATGCCTTTCTGTGCGCCTGGCAGTGATGAGAACGGCACCTGCAACCAGACAACATCGCGGCCCGGGACCAGTACGTTGCTCAGCCAATAAGGTGTCCACGTGTAGTACAGGATCGGTTTACCTTCCTTATAGCGGGCCAGGGTATCGGCGATGATGGCCGCATAGTTGCCCTGATTGTGTTCCACGGTCTTGGATAGGCCATATGCCACGATCTGATGGTTGATAACCGCTTCGCAGCCCCAGCCAGGGGTGCAGCCGGCAAGATCGGCTTTACCGTCACCGTTGGCATCGAACAGTTTGGCCAGTTTAGGATCCTTAAGCTGGTCGATGGTGGTGATATGGTATTTATCAGCGGTTTTTTTGTCGATCAGATAACCCTGGGCCGCCCCGGTGATATAGGTACCTTCGCGGTAGAACTTCTTGTCTCCGCCCGCAGCGTTATATTGGTCATTATGCAGCGGATCCCAATTCACCGTCATAAAGGTCGCATCACCCGAGGAAATGGACGTATAAGCCACGTTGTAGGCAACTTCGCGGGTCGGCTTAACCGTGTAACCCATCTTGGTCAAGGCCTTGCTGACCAACAGTGTCTGGAACGTTTCTTCAGCAACGGTACTTTGCAAAGGCTGAACGGTAATGCCTTTACCCGGTAGATCGGCTGCAAATGAGGCCGGCACGGCCAAAACACTGGTCAGTGCGAGGGCCAAAATTCCTGTCTTATGCATAAGTTTTCCTATTTGAAGTTAAGCTTTTTTGGTAAAAGGGCGGATCAACAATCCTATTGGTCCGCTGGCGTACCAGCGGCGGTTACCGCGGCTACGTTGATCCCGACCCAGTGACTGCGTCAAACGGTCGAGGATGATAGCCAAAATGACAATGCCGGCGCCACCGATGGTGGCCAGTCCCATGTCCAGACGGCCAATGCCGCGCAACACCATTTGTCCCAGCCCGCCTACGGCGATCATCGAGGCGATAACCACCATGGAAAGTGCCAACATCAGCGTTTGGTTAATCCCGGCCATAATGGTTGGCATTGCCAGCGGCAGTTGCACTTTAAACAGCAGTTGACTTGGGCTGGTGCCAAACGCCTCCGCAGCTTCGATCAAATCTTCTGGCACCTGTTTGATGCCCAAGATAGTCAGGCGAATCACTGGCGGTAAGGCGAAGATAATGGTCACCACTACCCCCGGTACGTTGCCGATACCGAACAACATGACAATCGGCACCAGATAGACAAACGCCGGTGTGGTTTGCATGGCGTCAAGTAATGGTCGTATGATTTTGGCCGCGCCTTCGCTGCGCGCTAGCCAAATACCCATTGGCAACCCTATCAGTACGCAAAACAGCAACGACGTGAGCACTAACGCCAGCGTCACCATGGCCTGTGACCAGGCCCCGATGGCACCGATGATAACTAATGACACCAGCGTGGCGGCACCCATACCCAGGCTGGACATTTGCCATGCTATCAGCGCGAAGAGCAAAATGGCGACCGGCGCTGGCATGCCCAGCAGCAGATGCTGAAAACCGCTGAGAATAAAGTCTACCGGTACCCGTATGCCCTGGAACAGCGGGCGAAAATGCAATACCACCCAGTCAATGCCGGTGGTCACCCATGAATCAAGTGGGATCAGGGTATGATGAAACGGGTCAAGCAAATTAAAATGTTCCGGAGCCGGTGCGACGCCGCTATTAAGCCAATCGGTGTTGGGCTGTACGGCATGGACTGCATCGGATCCGGTTTGCGCGGCTGTGCCCCAGGCATTGGCTGCTGGTGTAGCGGCGGCCTGTTGTGTCGCATGGACGACTACGTCAGGGGTGGTTTGGACTGTTGTGCTCCAGGGATTTGCCGCGGCAGTAGAGGCCGCCTGGTGCGCCGCATGGCCATCCAGAAGCTGCTGTGCTGGCGAGGTGTCGGGTAAAGCATTCACTGTTGGTTTACTCATTGTTCACCCCCTTCTTTGTCTAGTGCCTGTAACAACATACCTTTCGAAATGATCCCGAGGTACAGATTATCCTCGCCCACCACTGGGACGGCGCAAGGTGCCGTAGCCACGGTGGAAATCAGTTCGCTCAGAGGTGTATCTCCGGGCACCGGTGCGGGGCTCTCGAGCAGTGCTTGCTCTAGTGTCAGATTGCCGGCAAGGGCAGTTTCCAAGGATTCGATAGAAACTACGCCGATAAATTTTTGCCCGCGTTCTAACACATAGCCAAATTCACGATCTTCATCTTGCAATAACTTGAGGGCAGAGCGCGGGCCGAAACCTGGCGTTTTGCGAATCAGCGCCACTGGACGACGACGGGCGATATCCTTGGCACTGAACACATGACTCACGTCCACACCACTAAAGAAGGTACGAACATATTCATTGGCCGGATTTTTTAGAATTTCGTCCGGTGTGCCGATCTGAATAACCTCGCCACCCTGCATAATGGCGATGCGATCGCCGATGCGCATTGCTTCGTCTAGATCATGGGAAATAAAGACAATGGTACGTTGGTGGCGGGCTTGCAGCTTAACCAGTTCATCCTGCATTTCGGCGCGGATCAGGGGATCCAGGGCAGAAAAAGCTTCATCCATCAACAGGATATCCGGATTGATGGCCAAAGCTCGCGCCAAGCCTACCCGTTGGCGCATACCACCGGAAAGCTCGTCAGGCCAGGACTGCGCATGGGTCGCCAGACCAACCTGAGACAGTGCTTCCAGTGCTTTTGCGTGGCGTTCTTCCTGTGGCATTCCCGCCAGCATCATGCCAAACGCGGTATTATCCAACACATTCAAATGCGGCATCAAAGCAAAGGATTGGAATACCATACTGATTTTTTTACGGCGAACGTCACGCAGGGCTTTATCTGATATTGTTGCGATATTTTCGCCATCTATCAATACATCACCGCGGGTGGGTTCTATCAGACGATTGAGAAGGCGTACCATAGTGGATTTCCCGGAGCCGGATAATCCCATGATGACAAATATTTCGCCTTCTTCAATGGCCAGATTGGCATCTTTTACCCCAACCGTCAGACCGGTTTTGGCAAATATTTTATCCTTGTCATACCCTTTTTTTATCAGCTTGAAAGCACGCTCAGGGTGCTCGCCAAATATTTTATAAAGATTTTTTACTTCAAGTTTAACAGCCATGCAATTATCAATTTCCTGTATGGTTTTCTAATATTTTTAGAGGTTCTGCTAAATAGAAACGCTGTATATCCTACCATACTGAGCCTTTTAGACAACCCCATGCACGTTATCCAGAGTATATGTGGCCGGCCCATTGTCGGCATTTTTACGATAAGGTCACGGTGGTACAAGGGGTTAGGCAAATAATCACCATCATCATTTTTATTATTATTATTTACTCGTTAAACTGGTGTTTTGTGCTATGTGATGAGTGTGAATTCATGTTAACCATCATGTGGATCCAGTATCATAGGGGATAATGTTGGGTAAAATGACATAGAGTAATAATATAATAAATATTGAAAAGATCAAGTAGGTGATAATGAGGGAATAAAGGATAAATAGTGGGTAAGGAATAATTAATTGTATTTTCTTTGTTTTATATCAATATAAAAACCCATTTCGGGGGCAATTTATCCCCCGGATAAACTATCAAAAATCCCAATCCTCGTCTTCAGTACTGACTGCTCGTCCTACCACATAGGACGACCCCGAACCGGAGAAAAAATCGTGATTTTCATCGGCGTTGGGTGATAAGGCCGCCAGAATTTCCGGATTAACCTGGGTTTCCTCAGCGGGAAATAGCGCCTCGTAACCTAGGTTCATCAAGGCCTTATTGGCATTGTAGTGCAAAAAAGCCTTTACGTCATCGGTCCAGCCGACCCCATCATACAACTGAGCGCTGTACACCAATTCGTTCTCATACAGGTCTTGCAGCAGGTCATAAGCGAAGGTCTTGATGTGCTGGCGCCGTTCGCCGGAGCTGCGTTCCAGAGCGCGCTGGAATTTATAACCGATGTAATACCCATGCACCGCTTCATCCCGAATAATCAACCTAATCAGATCTGCTGTATTGGTGAGTTTTGCTCGACTTGAATAATACATGGGTAAATAGAAGCCGGAATAAAATAGAAAAGACTCTAAAAACACACTGGCGACTTTTTTCGCTAGCGGATCGTCATGGTAATAATGTTGTAAAATCAGGTGGGCCTTATTTTGCAATGCCGCATTATGCTCGCTCCAGCGGTACGCTTCATCCACCTCTGCCATGGGACACAGCGTAGAGAATATTGAGCTATAAGAGCGGGCATGTACCGCCTCCATAAAGCTGATATTAGAGAACACGGCTTCTTCATGTGAGGTTGTGGCATCAGCCATTAGGGCCGGTGCGCCAACGGTATTCTGTACCGTGTCGAGCAGTGTCAATCCGGTAAATACCCGAATCGTTAACTGCTGTTCCTGGGATGATAATGTATTCCAGGATGGCAGGTCATTGGATAAAGGAAGCTTTTCCGGCAGCCAAAAATTAGTCGTCAGGCGATTCCATACCTCGAGGTCTTTATCATCCTCAATTCGATTCCAGTTAACGGCCCGTACGATGGGGCGGTGAATAGGGGGCTTCATGATTATATTCTCCGTTAGCTTTACAGCGCACATGAGACGCAGCCGGCGACTTCGGTACCTTCGAGCGCCATTTGACGTATACGTATGTAGTACAGAGTCTTGATACCTTTTTTCCAGGCATAAATCTGCGCTTTGGTGATATCGCGGGTGGTCGTGGTATCGCGGAAAAACAGGGTCAACGATAATCCCTGATCCACATGGCGTGTAGCGGCGGCATAGGTATCGATGATTTTTTCCGGACCGATATCGTAGGCATCCTGGTAGTAACGCAGATTGTCATTATCCATATAGGGTGCGGGATAGTATACCCGCCCGGTTTTACCCTCTTTACGAATTTCAATTCGCGACACAATGGGATGAATACTTGAGGTGGCGTGATTAATGTAGGAGATGGAGCCGGTTGGCGGCACCGCCTGCAGATTCTGGTTATACAGACCGTGAGCCATCACCGAATCGCGCAACGCCAGCCAATCTTGCTGGCTGGGCAGGGTGATGGCCGCGTTGGCAAACAGCATACGTACCCGCTCGGTACAGGGTTGCCATTGCTGTTCAACATAAGGACGAAAATAGTCTCCGGACGCATAGCGGGAACGGGCAAAACCGCCGAAGGCGGTGCCACGCTCAATCGCCAGCCGATTGGAGGCGCGTAGCGCATGATAGGTGATGGCGTAGAAATACATATTGGTGAAATCCACGCCTTCTTCAGATCCGTAATAAATATGCTCACGCGCCAGGTAACCGTGCAGATTCATCTGGCCAAGGCCGATGGCATGAGAGTGGTCATTACCCTTGACGATGGAGGGTACCGCGTCAATCCGGCTCATATCGGAGACGGCGGTGAGCGCATGGATCGCGGTGTCCACCGTCCGGCCCAAATCAGGCTCATCCATGGCGTGCGCGATATTCAACGAGCCAAGATTGCAGGAAATATCATGGCCTACCCGCCGATAGCTAAGATCTTCGTTATACTCCGTGGCGCTGTTAACCTGCAGGATCTCCGAACACAAGTTACTCATATTGATCCGGCCATCGATAGGGTTAGCCCGGTTGACGGTATCCTCAAACACCATATAGGGGTATCCCGATTCGAATTGGATTTCCGCCAGTGTCTGGAAAAAGAACCGGGCATCAAGGGTGGTTTTGCGAATGCGTGAATCCGCCGCCATCTCATGGTACTTCTCGCTAATACTGATTTGCGAAAACGGCTGACCGTAAACCCGCTCCACATCATAGGGCGAAAAAAGAAACATCGGCTGGTTATCTCGTGCCAATTCAAAGGTGATATCGGGTATCACCACGCCCAGAGACAAGGTTTTAATGCGGATCTTTTCATCCGCGTTTTCCCGTTTGGTATCAAGAAAACGCATAATATCGGGATGATGGGCATGAAGATAAACCGCCCCGGCTCCTTGGCGGGCGCCCAATTGGTTAGCATAGGAGAAGGCATCCTCCAGCATTTTCATCACAGGCACGACGCCGGAGGACTGATTTTCAATACGTTTTATCGGTGCCCCGGCCTCGCGTAGATTGGTCAGCATAAACGCCACGCCACCGCCACGTTTTGATAGTTGCAGCGCGGCGTTGACTGAACGGCCGATGGATTCCATGTTGTCTTCAATGCGCAATAGGAAACAGGAGACATACTCGCCGCGCTGCTGCTTGCCGCAGTTGAGAAACGTGGGTGTCGCCGGCTGAAACCGGCCAGACAACATTTCATCCACCAGCCGTGACGCCAGCGCGCCGTCGCCGGCAGCCAGGGTTAACGCCACCATGCAGACCCGATCCTCGAAGCGTTCCAGGTACTGTTTGCCATCAAAGGATTTCAGGGTGTAGCTAGTATAAAACTTCAATGCGCCCATAAACGTCTGGAAATGAAAATGCCGGGCATCGGCTTGAGCAAACAAGGCGGAGATGACCTCTTGCGGGTAGGGTGTTAAGACTGCCGCGTCGTAATAACCCTCATCCACCAGATAGCGTAACCGTGCCTGCTGGGACGGAAATTGGCGGGTATTGGGTATCACATGTTGTTCGACATAACGCGCGATGGCCGAGCGATCCTTATCAAACTGGATCAAGCCATGCTCATCGTAGAGGTTGAGCATCGCGTTCAACGCGTGATAATCCGCCGGCGTCTGACCTGGCAGCATCATGGCATCGGGTGAGATTATTGCCGGTACTGTTGCTGCTGATGATGTTATCGATAGTGAAGCCAAAATTCGGTTACTCCTTGGTGTACCAACGTCACGTCTTGCGGGGTGCCCAACAGTTCAAAACGATACAGATAAGGAACCTGGCACTTGCTGGCGATTAACGCAGCCGCCAAGCAAAATGCCTGACCAAAATTCCGGTTACCGGCCCCGATGACGCCACGGATCCAGGATCGGTTGGTTGTATCATTAAGAAAACGGATAGCTTGATGCGGCACGGCACCACGTTCGCCGCCGCCGCCGTAGCTGGGAACAATTAAAATATAGGGACGGTCTAGCGCTAGACGTTGGCTGGGTGCCAAAGGAATACGCAGCGCGGGCAATGCCAGTTTATTAACGAACCGATGCGTATTCTCCGAACTGCTGGAAAAATAGACCAGTAATGGGGGAGCCGCGGCCATCGCGTTAAGCGTCCATCATCGTGTCGGCTAATTGATTAATTTTATCCGGTCTGAACCCGCACCAGTGATCGGTCGCGGTTTGCACCACCGGGACCTGCTGGTATCCCAGGGATTTAACGTGTTCCAGCCCTTGCTTATCGGCAAGCAAATTAACCAACCGGTAGCCGATCCCTTTGCGAGTCAGTGCGCGGCAGGTGGCGTGACATTGCACACAATCAGGTTTTGTGTAAACAGTAATAGTCATGATTCGTATTCACCTCTTGTGTTATCAATAGGGTGCTAACAGCACGCATTATCGTGGAATGACAGGTCGCGTAAAAAGTAAGTTAATACTAGATGTAGTAATAATTATTATCAACCACACAATATATAGGAGTAAGTGCACGATCCTGTCTTTTAACCGCGCGTGAATGACCACAAAAAAACCCACGTCCTTGGGGGGACGTGGGTTATCTGATAGTTGCTTAGCGGGCTACCGATTCAATTCGGGGCGGTGAATCAGTAGCGACATGCAGGCAAGCTTAACGGCGTGACAACAATACGCCCAGTACAATACCGAGTGCCGCGGTGATACCCAGACTTTGCCACGGTTTATCAACCACATAATCCTTGGTCTGAACTGCGGTTTCACGGGCATACTGACTGATACGACTGGTACCACTGGCGCGAGAGCGTGTCTCTTTCAATACGTCTTTTGCTTTGCTGCGCAAAACGTCCAGTTGTTCTTTAGTGGTTTTTTCAGACGCACTGAGCAATTCATCTAAAGTGTCTGCTAACAGAGAAACATCGTCTTTAACTTCTCGCTGCAGGTTATTTTCTTCAACTTTGGTAAACATTTGTCTATCCCCTTCGGCTACAGATGATTTAACTGTAGACTATCTCACCGCATCCTGCTGGCCAGCGGCCGTTGTGTAAACCTTATTTACAGAACGATTTGGGGTGAAAATAAAGGTGGGCGCAAGGCCGGCCTACAGCGCAACGGCCATCGTTCGTGCCTTGTCCGGACTGCCGCCTCCGGTCGACAGGAGCAACGCGGCGCATTTTTTGGATTAATCCGAAATCATGCTCTATGGCTACTGGTCGGCTGCGTTACTGATTACATTAGCTGTGATCACTTCGCTGTGACTGAAGAGAGGACAAATAATGTTTTTAAGACCCGATGAAGTCGCTAGAGAGCTGGAAAACTCCGGTTTCGAAAGAGATTATATCACCCGGCAATGCTATGGTTACCGCAAGGGCCAGCATTATGTCTATGTGAATCGGGAGGCTAAACTTGGCCGAACCGCACTTGTCGTTCATCCCGCACTGCGAGATAAAAGCAGTTTATTTGCCGCCCCCTCGTCGGCGGTACGTTCTAGCGATAATTATCAGGTTTTCCCTGCCGATCCACATGGAAAACCCGACAGCCATTATGGTATTCCCCACGGTTTTTGTTCCCGCGCCTCGTTGACCCATTACTTGCAAAAAATGTTTAATTAGCGTCGGCGGGCGGAGTATTTTCTGGCACTCACCGCCCGTTTCTGCTTAGCCTGATTTTGCTATTAGCCATACTGCAGCTATACCCCTTTGTCTGTGCCGGTTTCTTTTAAACCTATACAGAGATTATTGTTTTTCCTTGGGCAGGTTTCATCATCCGTACGGCAATTCTCGATTTTGCTTGGGCTTGGTCTTCAAGCCGCTAAGCGAATTCGTCTATCCTGCCCAACGGGGCCATCGCGTCGCTTCATTTTCGCTAAAACTCATGCAACTCATCCGCTATAACCTGAATGAGTGGGTTTATATGCTACATTTAGTTATTAAGTTGGATTTAAAATCTAATTATGATGATTTAATCTGGAATAATTAGCATCTAATGTCGTGTGTTGCACTAATATGATGAAGGTTTGTAACATCTGCACCTGAATAGGTCATTTTATCGACAAGATTAGCGTTATCTTCGACGCTACACGTTTCCCTTTTATCCCTGATGTTTTACACGTCCTGTTTGATAAGCCGCCGCACGATGGGTGACGGCGCTGCAGTGAGCCGTGATCGTGTGCCTGATGAACAGTGAATTAATTGATTAGTTAATTAATGGCACGCTAGTTGCTTGACTGTGGTGGTCGGTACGCCTTCTCGGCGGATCGTCGCCGTAGGCGCTACGACCATGCCTACAGGTTTAACCGCCCGCATTATCGGGTACACCCGTTCAAGACGTTTCAGGAGTATTCCACGCATGAGAATCAAAACATCCTTGCTCCACGCTATACTGCTATGCGCCGGCCTGACCCTGGGGAGCGTGGTATACGCCGCGGATACCACGCCTATTGCCATGGACCCTACCCTGCACGAGCAATTACCGGCCAATATAAAAACCCGGGGGGTGATTAATTTAGTGACCGACGCCCATTATCCGCCATGTGAAGTGTTTGCCGATGATAATAAAACCATGGTGGGATTTGAGCCTGATTTGTGGAATGCCATCGGCAAAGTGCTTGGCGTCGGGATCAATCCTGTTTCTATTGATTTTGCAGGGCTGATACCCGGGGTAAAAAGCGGTCGTTATGATATGGCAATGGAATGTATCTCCGATAGTTTGGAGCGGGAAAAACAGGTAACGTTCGTTAACTATGCCTATGCCACCAATGAAGTTTATACCCTGGCCAACAACCACAGCATCGTCGGTGACCCGTTATCGCTGTGTGGGTTAAAGGTCGGCGTGCAGTCCGGTACCGATTTTGAACACGCCATCAGCGACATTTTTTCACCTAACTGCGTTAAAAACAGTAAACCTGCCATAAAAGTGACCACGTTGCCGTCGGCGGACGCCGTGCTACTGGCACTGTATGCCGGACGCATCGATTTTGTGCTTAATGATGCTGCCGCAGCCGCCGAAATTAAAAAAGTTGCCCCGCACCCAATACGGACCGTCACGATGCCGCTGATGCCAAAATATTATTTGGGCATTGTCGTCAAACCTGACAACCAGGCGCTGGCCCAGTCACTACTGGGGGCGCTCAAGATACTGTGGGCGAACGGCGAGTATGCCCGTATCATGAAAAAATGGGATTTGGAACCGGTGATGCTTGAACAACCGGGTATCAACCTGTTCACCACTCGTCCGATGCAATAGGCGCGGTGCCATTGATGAGGACGTGCGAATCCGCTGGGGTCGGCCAGACCCCAATTGCCGATAATACCGTATTATGTGACGTGCTGGTGGTCGGTTCCGGCAGCGCGGCGTTAAGTGCGGCCTTAAGCGCTGCGGTGGCGGGGCTTTCGGTATTAATAGTAGAAAAAGCCGCGACCTTGGGCGGTACGTCGGCCATGTCAGGCGGTGCGGTATGGGTACCGGCCAACCATCATGCGTTGTCACAGGGGGTAAAGGACAGCCCAACGGAGGCGTTGGCTTATCTGCGCGCCACTGCCCCCGAAGGTTGGCACACCACCGAGGATCGTCTGTGGCAGCAGTTTGCCGATAGTGCTCCCGAGATGCTGCATTTTCTTGAAGCCCATACACCGCTGCGTTTTGAACTGACCCCCGAAGCGGATCCGCTGATGGCGTTTGTGGGTGCCAAGGCGTTTGGTCGGATGCTTACCCCGGCTCCGTTGCGCGCCAAGGTGTTAGGCAAGGGCCGCTGGCCGCTCAGACCATCGCCGCTACCGCAGATCTATACCTACCAAGAAGTGATCCGTGAGGATATCTACCACCACCCGTTAAGGGTGGCGGTGAAACTGGCACCACGCCTACTCTGGCGCTGGCTCAGCGGTACCCGGACCAAAGGCGCGGCGTTGATTACCGGGCTGCTGGCCGGTTGTCTGGCCCAGGGTTGCCGGGTGGAAACCTCGGCCAGGGTGCTTGATTTGATTACCGACGATCACGGTGCGGTCACTGGCGCCTGGTACAGCCATCACGGATCCTTGACCCGAGTTGTGGCCGATCGTGGCGTGGTGTTGGCGAGCGGCGGCTTTGAATGGGATGCACTGCGGCGCGCGGCGCATTTTCCCGGTCCATTTGATGCGATCTCCAGTCCACGAACCAACGAAGGCGATGGGCATCGAATGGCTCAGGCCGTCGGCGCGCGGCTGGCCCATATGGATCAGGCTAATATCAGTGGTTCTCTACCGACACGTTACGAGGGGCAGCCATATGGGTTGTCGGTATTTTTTCAATATGAGCCGAACGCCATCCTGGTCAATCGCCACGGTGTACGTTTTACCAATGAATTCGCGTTTAATCTTGGCGAGGCCTTGGATGAGCGCGAAGGCGCGGCTCAGTTACCGCGCCAGCTTCCCGCCTGGCTTATCGCTGATGCGCGTGTGTTATGGCGTGCGCCGCTACTGCTGGGCTATGCCCTGCGCCGTCGGGGATGGATGCGTGCCGCGCGTACACCCACTGCATTGGCGCTAAAGCTAGGACTGGACCCGGCCACCCTCGAACAGACCTTGCAACGGTTTAACGGTTTTTGCTCACGCGGTATTGATGAGGACTTCCATCGGCACCGGGATGGTGGACATGGGCAAGGGGATCGTCGGTTTCACGCTGGCATGATGAAAATTACGCGGGCTCCGTTTATCGCCGTGCCGTTTAACCGCAGTTTTCTGGCGACCAAAGGTGGCCCGCGCACCGATGAATTTGGTCGGGTGATCCATCTTGACGGTCATGCGATCCCCGGCCTGTTTTGCGCTGGCGTGGCGATGGCCAACCCCATTGGGACCCGTGGTGTGGGCGCGGGTACCACCCTCGGTCCCAATCTGACCTGGGGATATATCTGTGGGCGCACCCTTGCCGGTGATGTTGCTCCTCGTAGTGAGCCGTCTATAACCTCACTTGCCCTCTCAGCCATCACCATCAAGGCGTTGTCATGAACCCTGTTTCCCGGTCCGTATCCACGGCCTTGATTACCGGCGGCTCCAAAGGTATCGGTCGTGCCGTCTCCCTGGCGCTGGCACAATCTGGCGCCGATATTGCATTACTGATTAAACATGACCGCGCGGCGGGTGAACGGCTCGTCGCGGAGATACGCCAAACCGGCCGGCGGGCGCAGGTTTTTTATGGTGATATTGGCAACCGGCGACAGGTCAATACCCTGCTTAGCACCATGGTCGCGCAGTTTGGCTCGATAGATATGCTGGTCAACAACGCGGGTGCTAATGCCGCTGGGGCGTTGCTCGACCTGGATGATGATGCCTGGGAACGCGTGGTGGCCACCAACCTGACCGGCTGTTTCGTCGTGGGTACCGAAGTGGCTAAGATCATGCGCGCCCAGGGCGGGGGCAGTATCGTGAATATTGCCGGCGCGTCGGCGCATCGCTGTTATCCGGGCGCCGGTGCTTTTGGACCCAGTAAGGCAGCGGTGGTGAACCTGACCCGGCAGATGGCCATTGAATGGGCGGATTACGGTATTCGGGTAAATGGCGTCAGCCCGGGCCCCATCCGACCTGCAGGTGAAAATTGGCAAACCCGGGAGCCACAGTTAGCCGCCGAAGTGGCGCGTTTGCCGTTGCGCCGGGCCGGTTTGCCCGAGGACGTCGCGGCGGCGGTGAGTTATCTACTTTCCCCTGGTGCCGCCTATGTGACCGGCCAGATGCTGGTGGTGGACGGCGGTGGGCTGTGTACGTGGTATATGACAAGGTAGAGCGAGGAACAACGATGGCAACACACAAGACACCGGCGGTAGCTGCTTATCAGGTTGTGAAGCGCTTCCACGGCCAGGAAATTCTCAAAGGGGTGGATATCGACGTTCAGCAAGGGGAGGTCGTCTGTCTGATTGGTCCTTCCGGGTCTGGCAAGTCGACCTTCCTGCGCTGTATTAATCATCTGGAAAAAATTGATAGTGGCGCGCTTTATGTTGATGGGGAGTTGATGGGCTACCGGCAGGTGGGAGACAAGCTGTTTGAACTTAAAGAGTCGGAGATTGCTCATAAACGCGCCGGTATCGGTATGGTATTTCAACGGTTTAATTTGTTTGGCCATATGACCGCGCTGGAAAATGTCATTGAAGCACCGATACGGGTACGCAAAGTGTCGCGCAACCAGGCGTTGGAGCAAGGTAAGATGCTACTGGATCGGGTGGGGTTGTCTCACCGCCTGAACGCCTATCCCTCACAACTGTCCGGTGGACAGCAGCAGCGGGTCGCCATTGCCCGCGCACTGGCGATGAAACCCACCTTGATGTTGTTTGACGAGCCCACCAGTGCGCTGGATCCGGAGTTGGTAGGCGAAGTGCTTGATGTTATGCGCGACTTAGCCGATGAAGGCATGACCATGGTGGTGGTGACCCACGAAATGGGGTTTGCCCGCGAAGTGGGCGACAGCGTCGCGTTCATGGATAATGGGGCGATTATCGAAAAAAGCTCACCGGCGGAGATGTTTTATCAGCCACAGCATCCTCGCACCCGTGCTTTTTTAGCCAAACATCTCTCCCAATAAAAAGATTTAACTAACTTATTGTTTTTGTTATTTAAAGTTTTAATTAAAAAATTAAATATTGGTTTGTTTTTTTATTGACAGTACAGAAAAGCGAGCGCATATTATTAATTAACTGATTAATTAATAATATTGAGGCTAGTATCGTATCCTCCTAACTCCCAGTCTGAGAGCGTGAATGAGAGATAAGATGACAGACAATCGGCAATACCCGGCTTTACGTCAGAACCGGCGATCCTGCAGCGACGGCCATGATAATGCTTTCCCCCATGATGCGATGACTGTGGTACCCACGCGTTATCCTGGGCGCTGGATTTCGGTGGTGGTATGCGCATTATTATTGATTATGCTGCTTCATTCGATGGTCATGAATGAAAATTTTGCCTGGCCGACCGTGGGGCATTATTTATTTTCACCTACTATTTTGGCCGGACTTTGGGTAACCCTATGGCTGACGCTGGTGATTATGTTATTGGCGATAGTGCTGAGTGTGGCGATTGCGACGTTACGCTTATCCACCAATCCGTTGTTATCAGGCTTTAGCTCGGGTTACATCTGGTTTTTTCGCGGCACTCCGGTACTGGTGCAATTGATTTTCTGGTATAACCTGGCGGCATTATATCCAGAGGTTTTTATCGGAATACCCCATGTGTTTACGCTGTACCAGGGCAGTACCAATGATTTGATTACGCCCTATACTGCGGCTATTTTGGGGTTGGGTCTGAATGAAGCTGCTTATATGGCGGAAATTATTCGCGCCGGCATGGCGTCGGTGGACCATGGGCAGCAAGAAGCGGCCCGTGCTCTGGGAATGAATAAAGGTCAGTGGTTACGACGGATTATTTTGCCGCAGGCTATTCCCTTTATTATTCCACCCACCGGTAATCAGGTTATCGGAATGTTGAAAACTACCTCCTTGGTGAGTGTTATTTCATTGTCTGATTTGCTGTATTCCGTGCAATCCATTTATTCGCGGACCTTTGAAAATATACCTTTGTTGATAGTTGCGTGTATTTGGTACCTGGTTGCCACTACGATATTGAGTTGGTTGCAGGCGCGAATAGAGAACTATTTTCGTAAAGGAAAAAATACGACAGCGTAACGGTAGCGTTAAATATGTCTCTATCCACTAGGGGATGGCTATGAAATTAGGGCTGTTTAATTTAATGTCTTTTCAGGATAATCCCCGCGGCATACAAGGGGTGATTAACGATACTCGTGAAATGGTGAGTCTGGCAGAAGAACTGGGGTTTGAAACCGCCTGGTTTGCCGAGCATCATTTTACTAACTACTCTATCAGCGTTTCACCATTATTAATGGCGGCACATATGGCGGGATACAGCCGGCGCATCAAGTTGGGTACGGCGGTTATTGTCCTGCCGCTATACCAGCCCATGCGCTTGGCACAAGAAATCGCCTTGGTAGACCGGCTAACCGAGGGACGGTTGGTGCTGGGGATCGGCAGTGGTTACCAAGCCTATGAGTTTGACCGTTATCAGCTTGATGTTGAACAGCGTAATAAAGTATTGGTGGAACATTGGCAATTCATTGAAGCGGCACTCACCCAAGGCAAAGCGTCCTCATTGTCCTGGCATAACGAGCGGGTGGATACCGATTTTCTCCTCACGCCGCTGCAACTTCCGCTGCCGCCGCTCTACGTTACCACCACCAATCCCGCTTTGTTGCAGCGCTTCGCCCGCTGGCAGGCAACACCCTTTATTACCGCAGGCTGGCGGGGTACGCCGCGTTTAATCGAGATGGCGCAAGATGCCAGGCGGCAATGGCGAGAGGCGGGTATGGATGCGGCAACGCCTTTGGCGGTACAGCAATATATCCATGTGACCGATAGCAAAAAAGCGGCACTGGATGCGGCGGAACGCGCGCTGTTTGTCGCCAGGATGATTAGCGCGCTCCATGGCAAAACGGTGAACACTGCCGGGGCGTTTATTCAGGCGCCAAAATTTCCCGATGAGCCGGACGCTTCGGTAATACGGGATAATTTAATTATTGGTGACGCGCAATATGTTGCTGAGCGGATAATTAACGAGGTCGCTGAAATTAATCCCTCTCATTACAATTGTTTTTTCCAATTTGGAGATATGCCGATTAAAGCTGCCAGGCAATCATTGGAAAAATTCGGCCGAGAGGTGATTCCGCTATTGGAAAAAGCTATCGGAAAAGTCACTGTAGATATTCATTAATCTGTATTTGGCTATCATAAAAATCATTATAAAAAATGGTTTTTGGCTGCCCGGAAGTGGTGATTAAGAGAAATCCTGAGCTTATGAAAATAAGTGATTAGGGTGCGCGAATCACGCCAATGCACGGGTGATGTAAAAATGGCGGGTACCTATCTGTTAAATGAGGAGAACATCATGCCTGACTATTCACGGCGGATTGACTGTACAGTCGATGACAGCGTGACGATTGTGGATGACATTAAACAGCAACGTTCAGATGATGCCAGTCGGTCCATGACGTTGCCGCCGGCGGCCTATAATAGCGATGCGTTTTTCTCCCATGAAATGGAAAAAATATTCCATGGGGACTGGATAGTTGTTGGTCATATATCCCAAATTCCCAACGTGGGCGATTATTTTACCCTGGATATTGCGAATGAACCCTTGGTGATCACCCGCGATAACGATGGCGTTAATGTGATGTCGGCAGTTTGCCTGCATCGTTGGGCACCCATTGTTTCGGGTAGCGGTAATGCCAAAGCCTTTGTTTGCCCGTTTCATAACTGGACCTATGACCTGGCGGGGCATCTGGTCGGTGCGCCCTATATGAACCAGGCGGCGGATTTTGACCGTAAGCAGTGTCGGTTGAGACAAATCAATAGCGAAATTTTCCATGGACTGATTTTCATCACCTTTGCCAAAGGCCTTGAGCCGCTGGCGCAGCGGTTAAAACCGCTTAATGCGTTGTTTGAAAAGTACAGCGTCGCAGAATTGGATATGGCCTATACGCTCGATTATGACTGCCCATTTAACTGGAAAATGGCGGTGGAGACCTTTATGGAGTGTTATCACCACTCGGCGGTCCATCGTACTACTCTGGAAGATAGCTTTCCGGGACGCTTGAGTTTTATTGGCGAGGCGGGTCCCGGCTGGACCTTCTGCCATCAACCACTGCGTAAAAACGGCGATCTGTCCGAAGTGCTGACTGAAGGATTGCTCCCGCTGCCCGGTTTCGATGAAACGGATATGCGGCAGATCGATCTGATGCTGATCTATCCCAGTTGCCTGATTGGTCTTAATCCTGACCGACTGAGTATTAGTACCTTACTACCGATCAATAAGCATATGACGATTTGGCACCGTCTGGTGCTGGTATCCAAGGCAACCAGCGCCCAGGAGGGGTTCGCCGCTACCGCTGCCAAGATGAAAGCGGACAGTCTGTCGATTATCGATGAGGATCTGGCGATTAACGCGGCGCAGCAGCGGGGAAGTCTCTCCACGCTGGCGCGGCCGGGCCGGCTGAGCCATCTGGAAACCACCGTCTGGCATTTGGCCAATTATATTCGCACCCGCATTTGAGGCGGGCGGTAATGCCCTACCTTAGATAAACCAAGGAATTAGCATGAAAATGGTAAAACTCGGGCGATCCGGGCTAGAGGTTTCCGCGCTCTGTCTCGGCTGCATGACCTATGGCGCGCCACAACGAAGCGGTCACGCTTGGACGCTGGATGAACAGCAAAGCCGTCCCTTTATTCAAAAGGCGCTGGAACTGGGGATCAATTTTTTTGATACCGCCAACGCCTATTCCAAAGGACATAGTGAGGAGATAGTAGGCCGCGCGCTGCGGGATTTTGCCCGTCGCGAAGACGTGGTGATCACCAGCAAGGTGTTTAATCCGATGCGCCAAGGTGCTAATAGCCAAGGTCTGTCGCGTAAAGCCATCATGACGGAAATCGATGCGAGCTTAAAACGGCTGAATACCGATTATATCGACCTGTATCAGATCCATCGCTGGGATTACCACACTCCATTGGAGGAGACGCTGGAAGCGCTGCATGACCTGGTAAAAATGGGCAAGGTGCGTTATTTAGGCGCGTCCTCCATGTACGCCTGGCAGTTTTGCAAAGCACTGCATGTGGCGCGAGAACATGGCTGGACGCCGTTTATCGCCATGCAAAACCACCTTAACCTGCTCTACCGGGAGGAGGAACGGGAAATGATGGGGCTATGCCAGGATGAGGGCATTGGGGTGACGCCATGGAGCCCGTTGGCGCGCGGTCGCCTGACCCGACCCTGGCAACAGGTGTCGGCCACCGCGCGTGGCGCCACCGACGCTTACTCACGTTTTCTCTATAGTGCCACTGAGCAGGCGGATCGGGAGGTTATCCAGGCAGTGACCGACGTCGCCACCGCACGCGGCGTTGGTCAGGCGCAGATTGCATTGGCATGGTTGTTGGGCAAGCCTGCGGTGGCAGCGCCGATTGTTGGCGCCACCTCGTTCCAACAACTTGAGGATGCCGTTAGCGCCACCGAGCTTACTCTGACGTCGGAAGAAATTGTGGCGCTCGAAGCGCCCTACATTCCTCACGCCGTCGTCGAACATACTTAATGTTCTACACCGAGTCGTTTTGGTCGTGCGGGCAGGCGGCAGGCAACAACATCAGAAGCCTGCCGAGAGGGGCGCAGGAGCGCGACCCGTCTTTGCCCGGCAAACCGGATGATAACCGGCGTAGGTAATATTCATTTATAGAGCAGAGTAAAATATGAAAAAAAGCCAGCAACAAATAGCGGAAATTGCCGAACAATTAAAGCAAAAAGGGGTGGAGTATTGCATGGGCGCGTACGTGGATATCCATGGCGTTCCCAAGGGCAAGGTGGTACCGATCGGCCATTTTAATCAAATGGCCGCCGGTTCCGAACGCTATACCGGTTATGCCCTGGATGGGCTAGGCCAATTGCCAAATGAAGATGAGCTGACCTCGATTCCGGATCTTGACCATATTATCCAACTGCCCTGGGAACCCAAAATCGCCTGGATGCCGGCCGATAATGCATTTAAGGGCGAACCCTATGCACTTAATACCCGAGTTGCCTTGAAAAATGTCCTGTCACAGGCCAAGGATATGGGGTTTGGTTTTAATTTGGGAATCGAGTGTGAAATCTATTTATTGAAACGAGGCGAGGATGGCGGCTTATCGGTTCCGGAAAAGGACAATAAGCTGATTAAACCCTGTTACGACCTGCGTGGATTCGTCGATCAGTTTGCGTGGCTGGATAAAGTCTCAAGCACCATTAATCACCTGGGCTGGGATCTGTATTCTCTGGATCATGAAGACGGTAATTCCCAATATGAATTTGATTTTAATTATGCCGATGCATTAACCAGTTGCGATAGGTTTATTTTTTTCCGCTTTATGGCCAAGCACTATGCGAAGGAGATGGGCCTGGTGGCCACCATGATGCCCAAACCCTTTGCCAATAAAACCGGCACCGGGGCGCATTTTAATATGTCGTTATACGATATCCATAACGGCGATAATATTTTTACCAGCCAAAACGACCCGCGCGGACTGGGCCTATCTGATACCGGCTACTATTTTATCGGTGGTCTGTTAAAGCATGGCCGTGCGTTATGTGCCGCTTTTGCGCCGACGGTCAACAGTTACAAAAGGCTGGTGCGTCAGGGCGCAATGAACTATTTCTCCTGGGCCCCGGTGTTTAATTCCTACGGTTCCAACAACCGTACCAACTCAGTACGGGTACCTGCTGGTGGTGGCCGTTGCGAATCGCGCAACGCGGATGGCGCGGTTAACCCTTATCTGGCCGCCACCCTGGCGCTGGCGGCAGGTCTGGAAGGTATCCGCGAAAAAATCGACCCACGTGAGCCCAATGAGGACAACCTTTATGCTATCGGCGAACAAGAACGCCGGGCGCGGGGCATCGACTTCCTGCCGCAAAACCTGCATGAAGCGGTGGAGGCCTTTGCTGCCGATCCCTTTATTGAGGCAACGCTGGGTACCGCGTTAAGGGACGAATTTATCAAATATAAAACCCAGGAGTGGAATAACTATCATCTCCACGTAAGCCAATGGGAAATCGATCAGTACAGTACCTTATTCTGAGGCGGGTTTATGGACACGGCACAGCGTTTTTTTTCGGTCAGGGTAGTAGAGAAAATTTTCCGCCATGGGGTGATTATTTTTACCCTTGCCCAGCGCGATGGTGCTCCGCTACCGTTATTCACTGCCGGAGCGCATCTATCGCTGCGTTTGCCCGATGGCTTAATCCGCCAGTATTCTTTGTGTGGTGACGCTGGTCAGCCTGAGCGTTACCGGCTGGCAATTTTGGTGGCTCCGGATGCCCAAGGTGCGGGGGTCTACCTGCGCGACAGTTTGACCGTGGGCACAAGCGTTCAGATTAGCGCGCCGCGCAATGACTTTCCGTTGGCGGATCGACCCAGTCCGTCGCTGTTGCTGGCCGGCGGTATCGGTATCACGCCGTTACTGTCAATGGCGCAAACGCTCAGGACGCAACGGCGGCAGTTTCAACTGCACTATTTTGGTCGGCACGACACCCTAGCCGCATTTGTTGACCAGCCTGAGTATGCCGCGGTGCAGGATTATCTGGTGGTTCATTCACGCGACCAGGACATTGCAACCCAGTTGCCACCGCTGGTGACGGATTGGCAACAACGGTATGGCCGGTTTGGGCTGTACTACTGTGGTTCTTTACCCTTTATGCAAAGCGTTCGTGAATATTGTGATGCCCAGGGATTTCCCCAGGCTGATGGTCATTATGAATCTTTTACCCCCGCGCCGGTACGGGGAGAGCCGACATTTGATATCGAGATTTTCAGCACTGGGGAAATTATTCCGGTTACCGCCGACCTGACCATTGCCGGGGCATTACACCAGGCAGGGATTGAGGTGGAAATCTCCTGTGGTTTAGGTATTTGTGGTACCTGCCTGGCCGAGGTGAAGGATGGCATCCCTGATCATCGGGATGACTATTTGAGTGTGGAGCAAAAGCAGGCTAATAACCAAATCCTGCTCTGTTGCTCACGGGCGAAAACGCCACGTTTAGTGATCGATCTTTAACGTTTATGAGGAGTAGCACCATGTCCGTCGCACCGTTTCATTTGGCACTGCCTGTTTACGATATCCCTGCCGCCCGCCATTTTTATGGTGAGATATTTGGTTGTGAAGAAGGTCGAAGTAGTGAGCAATGGGTCGATTTTAATTTTTTTGGCCATCAACTGGTCATTCACGAACACCCGAGAACGGCCAGCCAGCAACACACCCATTCTAATCCGGTGGATGGACATGATGTTCCGGTACCGCATTTTGGTGTGGTGCTCGATTGGGATGACTGGCAAGCGCTGGCCGCGCGTTTGACCGCACACGGCACGACGTTTGTGATTGAACCTTATATTCGCTTCAAGGGACAAGTTGGTGAGCAGGCCACTATGTTTTTGCTCGACCCGTGCCAAAACGCATTGGAATTTAAAGCGTTTAAAGATATTGGACAGTTATTTGCTCATTAGGCGTAACCCGCCATTGGCTATCAGGTCGTGCTGTTTCGTTCTTTAACATCGCCGATGTGACTCCGCGCCGCCGCTTGTCGTCGACGGTGCTGCACCCTTAAGGGTGCTTGATGTCCAGATGCTCGAAGACAAATTCGCGCATGCAGTTTATCGCGTGTTTGTACCTGAATTTGGGGAACATCACGGTGCGGAATAATACCCCATCGAGGAAGGTAGAGATAAACATCGCCATATCAACCGGATTGACCTCGCGAAATACACCGGCGGTAATGCCGTCGGTGATGGTGTTTTTCAGAACTACCGACTCTTTTTCATAAAACTTTTTGATGGCTTTATCGATGGCTGGGGTGCGGCCATTGGTGCTGGCGTAGTCCAGACTGATCTTGGCGAGTTTTTGCAAGAGGTAAAATTGTAAAATATGAATTTGGATCCACAAAAACAGCACATCCTTTGGATGGGATGAGTTCATTTTAATGGAATCGAATTGCTCGAAGGCTTTTTCCACCGTGGATTCGATGACCTTAAGAAATAAATTTTCTTTGGAACCAAAGTAATAATAAATCAGAGCTGAATTAAGTCCGGTGGCTTCGGCGATATCCTTGATTCTCACCGATGAGTAATTTTGCCCGGCAAACAGCTCCAGGGCGGTATCCTGCAAGGTATTTGCCACGTCGCTTTGCAGCTTTTTATCGTTTTTAACTGTGTCTTTTACTTTGACTTCATTGGGTTTCATAAATGGCGTCCGCACCGAGGGTATCGGTTAATAACGTTAATTCTGCATCAGGGAGGTCTACGCGCTAATCAGTAAATACTAACACAGGCGAGAAATCATCAACAAGTTAACTAGCTGATTAATTAATATCTTTTCTACCGGCCCATGCGCTTAAGGGGGGAGTGTTGTCAGATTATCTTTTGTATCAACTTGGCGCATTTGGATTAGCGTCAGGGGAGACGTTGCTTGACGCCACGTTAGCTTATGAAACTCACGGTGAGCTTAATTCCAGGCGAGATAACGCCGTGCTGCTGCTGACCTGGTATACCGGAACCCATCGCACTTACCGCCAGATAATTGGCGCGGGTCGCGCGTTGGATCCTGCCCACCATTTTATCATTGTGGTGAATATGTTCGGCAATGGCCTGTCTAGCTCGCCCAGTAATTCCCAACATCAGCCCGGACCGCGCTTTCCCCTCGTGTCGGTGGGGGACAATGTCAGGGCGCAGCATCAATTGGTTACTGCCCATCTTGGCATCGACCGACTTGCGCTGGTCTGTGGCTGGTCGATGGGCGCTATGCAGGCTTGGCATTGGGCGGCGGCCTATGCGCCAATGGTTGGGGCACTGTTGCCGATTTGTGGCAGTGCGCGCTGCTGGCCGCTAAACACTGTTTTTCTGGCAGGGATAAAAGCGGTGCTGCAAGCGGACCCGGCATTTGATCAGGGCTATTACCGCACCCCCCCGCTGTCCGGTCTGGCGGCGTTCGCACGTGTATACGCCGGCTGGGCTTATTGCGCCACGTTCTACCGGGAACAACGTTACCGAACGCTGGGTTTTGACAGCATTGAAGCATTGTTATGCGCATGGGAGCGCGATCACCAAGCTTGGGACGCCAACGATCTGTTGTGCATGCTGAGCACCTGGCAGCAGGCCGACATCGGGCTGGCGCCGCCGTTTGCTGGTGATCTTGACGCGGCGTTAGGCGCTATCACGGCCACTACTATTGTGATGCCCTGCAACACTGATCTTTACTTTACCCAAGACGAAGCTCTTATGGAGTTTCGCTATCTTAAACAGGCGCAATGGCGTCCGATAATCTCGCCTTATGGGCACTGCGCCGGCGCGCCGGGTCGATTCCCTGATGAGACGGCATTTATCGAGCAGGCGATACGGGAATTGTTGTCAGGTGACGACGCGTCCTCGGGGCGCTCAGGTCGGCAGGACGGTGGCGTCAAATAGTCCCCTCGTCGCCGGGGTCCTACCCTAAATGCAGTTCGGCGCGGTTAAAACGATGTCTCGGGGCCGACTGACTCTTTGCGCCGGCCTGGCGCAAAGAGTCAGTCGGCCCGTAGGGATCTATTCTATAATCTCCAATTCAACTATCCGGCCTTGGTCAAACCAGGTTTCCAAACCGGTGACACGTAATTGTAAATCGCCCTCAATGACTTCACCAATATAAGAAATCGGCAACGGTTCTTCGGCGGTATCATCGCCATAAACGACGCAAAATTGCTGGCGTGGACTGTAAAAACACACCGAACCGGTAACCTTGCCGTATTTTTCCCGACGCATTTTGCCTACGTCTTCGGTTTTAAATTTATTTTCCCAAGGGGCGACAATGGGCATCGTAAAAAAGACCATGTCGCCAATCAATTTCCCGTGTTGCAGCACGCTTTTCATGGGTAATTTTGCCCGCAACTCTTTGACCAAATTGGGGACTTTATCTTCCCACACCTCAATCACACAAATAGGTTCGTTCGCCACGTTCATTCTGAGTTTCATTCTGCCACCTGATGGTAATGTTAAAGGATATGGGTAAAGGTCAGCCGGCTTTAACCTGACGGAAGCCATCGCCAAGGCCCCACGGCAGAATAAAATCAACCCACATATGCAATCGATTGGCATAGGACAGCGCGGCATGGGATAACCGACAAAGATCGTGCAGGGTGGTACATTGGCAAGCGGTCTCCACATACAAGTGAATCATGGACGCGGCGTGGGGCAGACTGACAAAATCAAAAAAATCCGCTTTATAACCAATGATCTCTTTAATTATCGATTGCAGTGTCGGTAAATCGGCGTCGGTATCCTCCGCCACCCGTATCAGGCCCCAGAGCATTTCGTCCGCCATTGTCCGGGCTTCCCCCTCGGCGAAAATAATGGTGCTTAAGTATTGGCCACGCGAGCCGGTGCCACGTGGGACAATACCCTTGCCCAAATCGCACACTTCATCTGGCTGCTCAAACCATATTTTTTCGCGTTCCTGTTCAAAGCGCGTTATCACTTCATCAACGGTCATGTTGTTACCCTCTGGGCGGTTGGTTTACGTCTACATTGACTATTAATTAATTAACTAATTAATAAGCAAGTAATATGCCAAGACCGAAGTGATGTAATGTATTGCTTTTTAAGGGGTTAAATTTTCAAGATCTGAAATTTTGGCGGGGATGCTTAGGGTTGGTGCATTTGCTGCACTATTTTCTACACTATTTACGGCACTATTTACGGCACTATTTATGCTGTGACAAGCATTATGACGGGCGCGATGAAATGCGCCCAGTTCAACGCTCAGCACCGGCACGCTGCGAAGGGTGCCGGGCCGCAGCGCTTACGAACGGGCGAAGGCCGCCGCACGTTCGACCAGCGCATATTCCGGCCGTACGCCGGTATACAACACAAATTGCTCCAACGCCTGAATGGCAATGACTTCGGCCCCGGTAATCACGATTTTGTCATGCTTACGGGCCAAACGAATAAGCGGCGTTTCCGCCGGCAATGCCACCACGTCAAACACCGTATCCGCCTGGATGACGGCGTGCTTGCTAAAGGCCAGATCGTCCGCTTGCGCGCCATTCGCCATGCCCACCGGCGTGACGTTAATCAGCAGCTTGGCGTCCAGCCCGGTTTCATCTGCGCACCATTGATAACCATAGAGATCGGCCAAACGCTGGCCAGTCTGCTGATTGCGGGCAATAATCACGCCATGACGAAATCCAGCGTCAAACAACGCACCCGCCACTGCTTTGGCCATGCCGCCGCTGCCGCGAAGGGCAAAAGGGGTTTGGGCATCGATTTTATACTGGGCCAGTAAACGTTCAATGGCGATATAATCAGTATTATAGGCTTTAAGGTATCCGTCGGTATTGACGATGGTATTAACGGATTCTATGGCGCGCGCCGACCCGTCCAACTCATCCAGATAAGGAATGCAGGCCTCTTTAAATGGCATCGAAACCGCACAGCCGCGAATGCCCAGAGCCCTGACACCACCGATAGCGGCGGCCAGATCCTGGGTAGTAAATGCCTTATAGATATAATTGAGATTCAAGTGTTCATACAGGTAATTATGAAAGCGGGTACCGAAATTGCCGGGACGAGCGGCCAGTGACATACAGAGTAAGGTATCTTTATTGATATTCATGCTTGTTATCCTTGTAGTTTGGCCATGACACATTAGCCCGATCAAAATCAGGTGCAGTCACCTTACTTTCATAGAGAATAACACACTCGTTTGTGGCTATCAGCCTGTGACCCCTTCTTCAGCCCGACGCTTAATGTGTTACCGAATACCTGCGTGAGGCTCTGGCATAACCGCAAAGCGCTACTAAACTGGTACTACACTTCATCAATGAACTGAGTGAAGTGAACTGTGCAGGAGACGAATTTAATGGTCAAGAGATCGTCTAAGAAAAACGAATTTATCATGCCGACTCCGACCACCACTATGGTAAGTAAAGTGGATAATCAGGTCGTTGTCACCGTCGATAAACAGGGCGCACGGATCACCCACCCTAATACCGACAGTGAAATTGTCCAGCAACTGGATGCTAATCGCAAGACCCGGGTTAGGGAAGGGATGCCGGTACCGTTAGGCGCGACCTGGGACGGGCTGGGGGTTAACTTTGCCATTTTCTCCGCACACGCCACTCGAGTTGAGCTGTGCCTATTTAATGATGAAGGGCAGGAATATGACCGCATTGAATTGCCGGAGTATACCGATGAGGTTTGGCATGGTTATCTGCCGGATGCCAGACCTGGTCTGCTTTATGGCTATCGGGTTCATGGCCCCTTTTCACCAGGGCAGGGTCATCGTTTTAATCCGGCCAAGTTGCTGCTCGACCCCTATGCCAAGCAGATCTGGGGCGAACTGACGTGGGACGATGCGCTTTTTGCCTATGACATCGGGGCGCAAGATAAGGATCTTAGCGTTGACGAGCGCGATAGTGCACCGTTCATGCCCAAATGCCGGGTCATCGATCCGGCCTTCTCCTGGCCAGTTAACGGCAAACCGGGTATTCCCTGGGAAAAAGCCCTGATTTATGAGACCCATGTTCGTGGTTATACTATGCGTCATCCGGCGGTACCAGAGCACCTGCGTGGTACTTTTTCCGCGCTGAGCATTCCGCAAATTGTCGATTACATAAAATCTCTCGGCATAACGGCGATAGAGTTAATGCCGATCCATGCTTTTGCTGACGATCGTCATCTGCAGGAAAATGGGCTGCATAATTTCTGGGGCTATAATACGCTGTGTTTTTTCGCGCCTCATCCCCAGTATATGGCCACCTCAACCGTTTACGAATTTAAGCAGATGATTGCCACGCTTCATGCCGCTGGCATCGAAGTGATTTTGGATGTGGTATACAACCACACTGCCGAAGGCAATGAGCTAGGGCCGACCCTATCGCTTAAGGGGATTGATAACGCCAGCTACTATCGCTTATTTCCCGAGAAAAAACGTTATTATATTAACGATACCGGCACCGGCAACACCCTCAATCTTAGCCACCCACGGGTGTTGCAAATGGTCACCGATTCTCTACGTTATTGGGCGACGGAGATGCAGGTGGATGGTTTTCGTTTCGATTTGGCGACTATCCTCGGCAGGGAAAGCTACGGTTTTGACGAAGGTTGCGGTTTTCTGGATACCTGCCGACAAGACCCGGTATTGAGTCAATGCAAACTGATCGCCGAGCCTTGGGATTGTGGACCCGGTGGTTACCAGGTAGGCGGGTTTCCGCCGGGATGGTCGGAATGGAATGACCGTTACCGGGATTCGGTGCGTAAGTTTTGGCGCGGTGATGAAGGACAACTGGCGGAATTCACCACCCGCCTGGCCGGTTCCGCCGATATTTTCAACCACCGGGGTCGTAAGCCCCATGCATCGATCAATTTTATCACCGCCCATGATGGGTTTACCCTTAACGATTTGGTCTCTTACGAGCAAAAGCATAATCAAGACAATGGTGAGGATAATCGTGATGGTCACAGCGATAATATCTCGGCTAATTACGGTGCCGAAGGGCTGACTGAGGACGCGGCGATTAACGAGCTGCGCCTGCGCCAGATGCGCAATATGTTGGCGACGCTGATGTTCTCTCAGGGTACTCCGATGTTGTTGGCTGGCGATGAGTTCGCCCGTAGCCAGCAGGGTAATAATAATGGTTATTGTCAAGACAACGCCATCAGCTGGGTAAACTGGGATATCGGTAATAAGGGGCAGGCGCTGATATTGTTTACCTATCGGCTGATCGCCTTGCGTAATCGATTCCCTATTTTACATCGTGGCCGTTTTCTCAGCGGTAAGCGACACGAAAAACTCAATATCAAGGATGTGACCTGGGTGCAACCCAATGGCGAAGAGATGTCTGAGGACGCCTGGGATGACGCCAACCAAAAAAGTATCGGCATGCTGCTTGATGGGCGCGCTCAGCCCACAGGCCTATTGCGGGTGGGGTCGCAGAGCACCGTATTGCTGTTGTTTAGCGCCTCCCATGAAGATGTGATATTTACCCTACCTGACGTGGCCCATGGTTATGGCTGGCGGCATATTTTTGATACCTATCAGCCCGATGATATCAATGAGCACAGCTTTGGTTTCGGTCAAACCTATACCTGCCCCTCGCGCACCGTGGTATTGTTTGAGCTAGTGAACACCAAAAACTCCATGACTGGCGCCTGATCGCAAGAAGGTTTTGGTGGTAGAGGTAACCCTTAGCGCCGGCATCAACGTAGCGTGGTCGGCGCTGATTTTTCGCCAGATAAACGCTCGGCATTGGCCAGATATTCATCCTGGAAAATACACATCCGGATGGTGTTGCGGTACTGGCCGTTGACAAAATATTCCTTTAGCAGCACGCCTTCCACCTTAAAACCCAGCTTGCTGTAGATATGAATGGCCTTGTCGTTTTCCTGATCAACAATCAGATACAGCTTATGCAGGTTGAGCACCATAAAACCATAGTTCATGGCCAACTGGGCGGCGATGCTGGCATAGCCGTGTCCCTGGTGGGCCGGATCAACCAGAATCTGGAATTCGGCACGGCGGTGAATATGATTAATTTCCACAAGCTCAACCAAACCGATGCTCTCACCCTCTTTATCGATGATAAACCGCCGCTCGCTTTGGTCATGAATATGTTTTTCGTACAAATCGTTAAGTTCGACAAATGCTTCATAGGGTTCTTCAAACCAATAACGCATGACACTTTCGTTATTATCGAGTTGATGAACAAAATGAAGATCTTCGCGTTCTAAAGGATGAAGTTTTATATTATAGCTATGGGATATTTTACTTTCGACGATCATAATTAGTACCCGCAATTTTTAGTGGTTCAACTTATGGTGAAATAACGGATTAATGCCCGGTGGATGAAGAGAGTACGTTTATTATCAGTACGCCGGTGATAATCAGTAATATACCTATTATGGCATAGCTGTCGAGCTGTTGACCAAAAAAAACATAACCAGAAACAGCAACAAAAACAATGCCTAATCCGGCCCATATCGCGTAAGCGATCCCCACTGGCATGGATTTAAGCACCAAAGACAACAGGGTGAATGAAATAGCATAACCCACTACCACGGCGATGGATGGGTAAAGTTTGGTAAAACCAGCTGACGCTTTTAAACAAGATGTTGCAATAACCTCGGAAATAATGGCAATAAGCAAATACACATAAGTTATCATAAACAGTATTCTATAATGAGCAACAGCCTATAATAATAACACGGCTGAGATAATTAAGAAAATCAGCGTTTTTATTGCCCCTATAACACCTTCTTTATCCGATGTCCTGCGAACTTTTTTTCCCCCGCACGGGAGTGCATTTTAGGGGTACCGCGTCAGGTATTACCATCCTGCGTAACCGGTCGGCCTTATCGGTGACAATAAACAGCCTGACTTTATCGCCAAAGGCTGGTTTTCCTTATGTCGAACGGTAGCGGCTGTGCTGTCCTCAGGTCAATGCAGCGATAAACTGCCTCTTTTCGATACAGATTGCCGCTGATACGCTGAAAAATACTTGTGTCAATGTTAAAAAATGCGATGTGTATCACATAACGTAAAAAATATTGTTATTTTACTCATTAATATTTGTTTGGTGCCGATAGACCGTTAACCCTAATTAAGGATATTTACGGTTATGAAGAAGTTAATGCAATTGCCCTTTATGGTTCAGTTGTTTGGTGGTTTTGCCATTATTATTGCGTTGATGCTTGGCTTGGGCGGCGTATCGCTTTATCAACTCAGCACCACTAATACCCATATTGAAACATATCGTAATAACTGGCTGCCAGGGGTACGTTATACCTTGGAGATGCGTGGTGTATTATCAGAATTAAGATTGCAACAAATACAATATATCTCATCAACCACCGAGCAAGCGAAGGAAGGGCATCGAATAGAGTTAATGCAGGCAGTGGCGACTTTCCGCGATGCGCAAAATCACTACCTGGCGTTAAATACAGCGTTGTCATCAACGCCGTTATTTGCCCAGATAGTCGCCAATTTTGATCAGTTCAGTCAGGCTAATGATAAAATGGTGACGGCGATGAAGGACAACGACGTGACGGCGGCGACTCAAATCAGCAGCGATACTTCACGTAAATACCGTACCCAGCTTATGCTTGATCTTGCTACCATGGTCGATCGCGAAGTGAGCGGCAGCAATGTGGCGGCGGTTGAGGCCGCGCGGGGATATCAGATCGCCAAGTACAGTCTCTGTGGGCTGGCGTTATTTGCTTTACTGCTATCGGGTTTGCTGGCAACCATTATTTCCCGCAACCTATGGCGTCAACTGGGTGGCGAGCCTGCTTATGCATCAGATATCATGCAAAAAATTGCTGCTGGTAACCTGTCCACCCCTATTCATTTGCATAATAAAGATAATATCAGCCTGCTCGCTGCGCTAAACACCATGAGCCAGCAACTGCGTAACACCATCAGCGGCATCATAAGCGGTAGCGAGTCCATCGCGGTAGCATCGGGACAAATTGCCCAAGGGAATACCGACTTGTCCCAACGCACCGAAGAGCAGGCTGCGGCGTTGATTCAAACGTCGGCTAACATGCAGCAATTGACGCAAACGGTGCACCAGAACGCAGATAACGCGAAACAGGCCAGTGAACTGGCGGTAACCACCTCTCGTACCGCGACCCAAGGCGGCAAGGTGGTGGCCGAAATGCTGACTCAAATGCGGGATATCTCCCAAAGCTCGGAAAAAATAGTTAACATAATCTCGGTGATTGAAGGTATTGCTTTTCAAACCAACCTGCTAGCACTTAATGCAGCGGTGGAAGCGGCCCGTGCTGGCACTCAAGGCAGAGGTTTTGCCGTGGTGGCAAGTGAAGTGCGCACGCTGGCGCAGAAGAGTTCAGACGCGGCCAAGGAGATCAAAACGCTAATTGAAGGCACGGTGGATAAAATTATCGCCGGTTCGGCGGGTGCCGATAACGCCAGTAAGGCAATGACGGAGGTGGTGGGTTCGGTGGATAAAGTGGCCGCTATTATTCATGAAATCGCGACCGCCAGCAATGAGCAAAATCTGGGGATCCAGGAAGTTGGGCAGGCCGTTGCCCAGATGGACCTCGTTACCCAGCAAAATGCCGCATTGGTGGAAGAAGCTGCCGCCGCGGCGCGATCGCTCACCGAGCAGGGGCTGGAATTACGTAAATCGGTCGGTTTCTTTCATATTGCCTGATTGATTTGCCATCCGCTGTGTCAAACTTCCGGCACAGTGGATTTTTTTATGGGTTAATTTGCCGTCGTATCCTACAAAGCCAACCGGTAAACATGGGTTTGACGTTGGATGAACCCCAACTTCTGATACAGTTCATTGGCCGCGACACGCTCTGGACGGGAAGTAAGATCGACATAACGTGCCCCGTGACTACGTGAATAAGTCACAGCAGAACGAACTAATTCAGCGGCGATCCCTCTGCGTCTGAACCGGGAACTGACAACCACGTCTTCAATAATGCACTTCTTACCCGATAGCAATGTGACAAACACGACTGTCAGCATACCCGCTGGAGCGTCATTGTCATACGCGACAAAAACATCTACCGCGTCAGAATGAATCGTTGCCTTAACATCATCAAACTCCAGCACGGGTGCGGTTTCTGATAGTTCAGAAAGTAAATTTGTCAGATCAGCCGCCAATGTTTTTGTTATGGATGAAACGCGTTCAATTCGAATATTCTCCATTTTAGGTCTCTCAGGGTAACTTATTGGACATCTGCTTCCATCATAGTTCATTGTGCAAGCGTTCAGCGCCAATTGAATGATTTTATCTATCGTCAAACCTAAAAAACACCATGCTGAGTAAGTTATGCCGATCACTATACCGGTATCCCGTACTAAACGATGCCAGATGCAGACAATAATGTATAATGCGCGGATTCGAAAAAAATGCAGTATATTAGGCGCGGGTAACTTAGTCTGAGTAAGAAAATAATATTTTTAATAATAATTAAAATACTGTTCTTATTTAACCCTGTGGTGACTTTTCCTATTATCTATAAAAAGTTGGTTTCGATAAAAGGATGTGGTACAAATATCAGCAGTCTATTTTTGGACGCAATAATCCTCTACGGTTTGATGTTTATTTATTCTATATACCTTAAATAATTCGGGTGAGAGAGCGCAGCCAACGCACTCGCAGCTTGAAAGGTGAAGGGAAGATCAGGAGAGTCTATGGAAGAAAGAGACAAAAGCGCAAAATCCTTACTTAATACCTCGGTGGATTCTGTGGAATCATTGATTGCTTTTATGGAAAGAAGCGATGATTTTTGGTTAATTAAAGATATAGAATCACGTTATATTTTTGCGAATAGTGTGTCATATTATTATGGTGATCTGCCGAAGAATTTTGATATAGAAGGGCGACTGGATCAGGAGTGTCCAGCCTACTGGTCAGAACAGGCTCCGTTATTTCAGGAAAACGAGCGGGTGGTCAGAACCACTGGCAAGAAGAAAAATATCCTCAACACCTTTATCTTTGGCGGAAGGGAAAAAAGGGTGCAGGCTTTTTTGGGTGATGTTTTTCCGCTTTATAAAAATGGTGAATGCATTGGCACCGTTTCCTATCTAAAGCGGTTGACATTTTATTCTATGCACCATTATACCCGCGGGGAATACCCTTCCGAACTTACCTTGAATAAGCCGGATTGTTTTTTTACCGACCGGGAGTTTGATGTGTTGTTTTTTGTTCTGCAGGGGATGAAACCCAAAGAAATTGCCCTACGCCTGGCCCTATCGAATCGAACCGTCACCAATAAATTGCAGATGATGTACCAAAAAGCGCAGGTCAATAGCTTAGGTGCTTTGAAGGAGTTTTGTCTGGCGAAAGGGTATGACAGATATGCACCGTCAAAATTCGTCAATCCGCAGCGGTTTATTGTCCTGTAGGTGCCGCCAGGGTAAATCGATAGGTTTTCCCCTGGCGGGGGGTTACTTTGTCGATCCCGGTTTACGCGAAACCCGTTCCCCGGCGTTTTTCGGTAAGCGCAGTAGGTCCATCAGGCCAATGAGCGACATGAGCGTAATAAGCACAAATGCCATGCGATAGCCGATACCCGGTAAATTTTCCATGCCCATCCAGGGTGCCACGGCATTGCCTAGCCGTACGCCGATGGCACCGATGGTAATACCCATACCAATCGAAAGCTGAACCGCAGTACTGAACAAGGTATTGGCATCACTTATGGCGGGCTGTGGAATGTCGGCGAATGCCAACGTACTTATGCCGGTAAACTGCATTGAGCGACACAGCCCACCGAAGAACAACACCGTCAGCGTCAGCCAGTCGGGGGTTGACGGGGTCAGGAACGCGCAGGCCATTAGAGAAAATGCCGCCAGGATACCGTTCACCAGTAACACCTTGCGAAAACCAAAATGGCGGATTAACGGCGTGGTGGCGGGTTTCATGGCCAGGTTGCCGGCAAATACCGCCAGCACCAGCGAACCGGCATGCAACGCATCCATCCCGAAACCGACCTGAAACAACAAGGGCAGCAAAAAAGGCACCGCGCCGATGGACATGCGAAACAACGAACCGCCGAAGATGGTCACGCGAAAGGTTAACACGCGCAGCGAACTCAGTCGGACCATAGGACGCTCGGCGTGCCGCATATGGCGGATGGCAACCCACAGCACCAACAGGCCTAGTACTAAAAACACTGTTGCGACCTGCCAGGTGGCATCGCGCCTGGCGATGAGTTCCAGCCCATACACCAACGAGAGCATGGCACCGCCGCTGGCGATAAAACCAAACAGGTCAAAGGGTGGACGCACATCGCGCGATGGGTTAGGAATCAGTTTCCAGGCGACCACCATGGCTAGGAGACCCAAGGGCAGATTGATAAAAAAGATCCAACGCCAACTGGCATAGTCGGTAATAAAACCCCCCAGCGGCGGGCCGAGAATCGGTGCCACCAGCGCCGGCCAGGTCAGAGTGGCGATAGCGGTAATAAGCTGTGATTTAGGGGTGCTGCGCAATACTGCCAGACGTCCCACCGGTACCATCAGTGCGCCACCGGCCCCTTGGATGATCCGCATCAGCACAAACTGTGGAACATTTTGCGTCAGGCCGCAAAGTACTGAAGATAAGGTGAAAATCGCCAGCGCCAGGGTGAATACCTGACGCGAGCCAAAACGATCGGCAATCCAGCCGCTGGCAGGGATCAATACGGCCAGCGTCAGAAGATAGGCGCTCATGCCGATATTTAAGTCCACTGCCGATACGCCGAAGGTGATACCCATCTGCGGCAGCGCGGTGGCGATCACCGTACCGTCGATATATTCCATGAAAAAAGCACCGGCCACCAATAATGCCATGCCGGATATTCCGTGGGAAGCCGGTGTTTCGCTCTGCCGGTCTTGCTCCCCAGCGTTGGTCGACGAGCATACCGGTGGTGGTTCGTTTATCATTACCTGCCCAAATCCTTACGCGACAATGCCGCCGAATATCAGGTCATATTGGATGCTGGGGAAGCGAATATTTTACGCTGGGCAAAAAAAATTGTCATACAAAAAACGTTACGCTTGGTGTCTACGTGCGCCAGCGGCAAAGGATTTACCGACAATCACAATGACCACCGCCAGGACAATCACACCCAGCGCCAACCATTCCACCGGATTCAAATGTTCCCCGCCGAAACCCATACCCAACAACACCGCCACCACGGGATTAACATAGGCATAGCTGGTGGCCAAGGCTGGCCGGGCATGAGTCAGCAGGTACATATACGCACTGATGGCGATGATTGATCCAAATACGATCAGATAACCTACTGCCAGTAGTCCGGCGCTGTCCGGCAGATGATCCAGTTTTTCGCCATTCAGCCGACTGGCCACCAACAGTACACATCCCGCTACGGTCATTTCAACCGCGCCGGCCATCATGCCTTTCGGCAGATTCAGCCGTGAACTCCAGATAGATCCAAAGGCCCAGCTGATTGACGCCACGACGATTAATAGCGCACCTATTGGGTTGCTGATCAGATTACCACCGGTATTTAATAAAATAATTCCCAGCAGGCCAAGTACGATACCGAACCATTCCAATTTGGTCGCTCTCAGGCCCCAAAAACAACCAAAACACACGGCAAATAGCGGTACCGTGGCGATGATGATCGCCGTGATGCCAGAGGGAACGTGCATATGTTCCGCTACCGTCACCAAACCGTTGCCCACCGCCAGGAGCAAAATGCCGATGATACCGGCATTGATCATCTGTCGTAGCGACGGCCGGTCACTGCCCTTAAGCAGCAGTACAGTGGTCAACAAAACGCCGGCAATAGAATAACGCACGCCGGCCATCATCAACGGCGGCCAACTGCCCACGCCGATGCGGATAACAAAGTAAGTCGATCCCCAGATGATATAAAGTGCAAACAATGAAAAAACCAATTTTAGAGCGTTCGAATCACGTGACAGCATTTCCCAACCTTAACGATCTTTTAGATGAGCCAATAGTAAATTATCGGCACCAAAACCTCGATTATTCTTGCTGTGCTAATGCAGCCAGGTTAAATCGCATTGCTGCAGCAGTTCCTGGTTGGCTAAAATCACCTGCGAGCTTCCCTGCGCCACCAGCCGTCCCTGTCGCATGACCAGACAGTAATCGGCGATCTCGGGCACGATGGCCAAATCATGGGTCGCGGTGATCAGCGTGCGGCCACGGCTTAAGCGTAAAAATTCTACCATGTTTCCTTGGCTTGCGGGATCGAGACCGCTGCACGGTTCATCCAGCAAGAGCACCTCGGGATCGATAATGAGCACCGACGCAAGCGCAACGCGTTTTTTTTCCCCGCCGGACAGGCGGTGCGGGGAACGGTGGCGCAGGTGCTCGATGCCAAATTGTGCCAACAGGGTTTCGATGGCCAGGGTGACGTGCGTTTTGTCCCAGCCAAGCTGTAACGGTCCAAAGGCCAGTTCATCAAAGACTGTGGGATTAAACAATTGCACATCGGCATTCTGGAACACCAACCCGACGCGGCGGCGAAACGCATAGGCCGCTTCATCGTGCTGCAGTGCGGCCTGATCAAGCGGCTGACCGAAGGCGGAAACCGTGCCGGTGTCAGCAAACAGCAGGCCGTCCAACAGGCGCAGCAGCGTAGACTTGCCGGAACCATTGGCGCCTAATAATGCGATGCGTTGTCCAGCCGCGATGCTGAGGCTGACATCCAGCAGCGCAGGAACCGATTGATAAGCGTAACTCACCTGGTGTAATTGGTAGACCGGTAAAGGCTCTGCGGCGGGTAAATCCTGTTTCATTTGTTCTGCTCCATGCTTTCAGGCCAACCGCAGCCACTGGCAGCTAAACGCGGCAAGTGACAGCAGGATAAAACCGGCCAATGCCAGCCAGTCGAGCGTGCGACAGCGCAGATCGTGCATCAGGTGTATGTCGCCGCGATACCCACGGGACAGCATGGCCAGATGAACTTCCTGACTCAGGTATAACGATCGTTCCAGCAATGCCCCGGCGGCGTTAACCGCCAGGCGGCGCCTTTCGCGGGGCGGCAGTGGGCCAATCATCCGGCTATTGCGTGCCTCAAACAGCGCAATAGCGCTGTTGAGCAGAACAAAGATATAACGATGGGTCATGCCGAGAATCATCACCACCATTTTGGGCACTCGCAGGTAACGCAGCGCCTTTAAGACATCGGGCCAAGGGGTGGTGAGTACCATCAGCAACGACAGGGTTGCCGAGCTTTCCGCCCGGCCAATCAGAAACGCCGCTGATCGTAACCCTTGCCAGGTGATCACCAGCGGCAAACCGGGTAATTGCAGTAGGGGGATACCGGGCACCAAGAACAGCGCGGGCAGCGCCACCAGGCCGGTAAACAGCAATACCCCAATCCATACCTGATTGAGCAGGCGACGGGCGGAAATCTTCGACAGGCCGGCCAGCACGACGGCGGTCAGCAGCAGTCCAGCCAACGCCACCAGGGAATGTACCATCACGCCGGTGATGATCAGCAGACCCAGTCCCACCAGTTTGATGCGTGGATCCAGCCACTGCAACAAGCCTCGCCGCTCGGCCAATTGCTGCGCGTCATCGGCATGAGCCAAGACACCCTCCAGTCCTGACAGCAACCGGGTCATAAAATGTTGCCGCCCCGGACCGTGCTGCGACCTGAATGACGGTTCTCGCACCGGTTAGTGCCGCCCGGTAAAACGTCGATAACCTAGTGGAGAAAACAGCCGGGTCAACAGGTAAAACATCAGCAAGATCAGACCGCTACCCATAACTGCCGACAGGATATAACCGACACTGGCATTTTGCATGAACGACGGGGCGTAATCCGGCACCGGTGCCGTCCATAGTGCTTCCAGGCGCTGCATACCGGAAGGTATTCCAGCCGGCGGAGCGACATCGCCGGAAGCGCGGGTGATCTCGGCCCGGGCGGCGGCATCCTGAAAATCTCCCGCCCCCCATTCACCCCAGGCAGTGCCGACGGCCAGCAGGCCCAGGGGACTTAGTAACATGATGAGGGTCATACCTAGCCACAGCGCGCGCACCGGCCGCCAGCCGCCTTGCATTGCTGGCGACGGCAGGGCCGCGCTGGGTGGGGCGGTAAAGCGCAACAGATCGGGATTGGCCTTTTGCAAATAGGCGACGATACCGCCGGAAATCACGGCCTCCGCTATTCCGGCAAAGGTCAGATGGCCGAGCAGCATGGCGGGAACGGCCACCGATAAGGTATAGGGCGCATATAACGGAGTGCCCACCGGATCGGTAAACAACAGGGGCTGGATACCAAATTCTACCGCCGCCAGTAACGCGGAAATATTAATGGCGACGTAGCCGGCAATAGCCGCCGCCACGACCCGGCGTTTGGCCGTAATCTGCGATCCGGCGGCAATCAGGCGGTAGAGTCCATAGGCGACCAGGGGGCCAACGATGGCCATATTCACGCAGTTGGCGCCGATGGCGGTGATACCGCCGTCGCCAAAAAACACCGCCTGGATAAACAACGCCACCGAAATCGCTAGAATCGCCGCCCAGGGGCCCAGCACAATGGCTGCGACCGCCATACCCACCGCATGGCCGGTGGTTCCGCCAGGCAAGGGCAGGTTAAACATCATAATCACAAATGAAAATGCCGACACTACCGCCAGCAGCGGTACCAATCGCGTATGTAGCATATGGTGCACGCGCCGTTGCGCCACCCACCAAAATGGCATAGCGATCAAAAAAGCGACCGCGCAGGTGGAGGGGCTGAGATAACCGTCCGGGATATGCATTGAGTGAACCTTTTGACATGACCAGCCATTGCCGCCCGGGGGTCATGTTAAAGGCCACCGACGGTAATGCAATGAACAATGTTTAGCAGTATGCACGGACGAATCATACTTTTCTATAAAAAATCATACTACATTATTGATCAGGCTCAACGAAACGCCAGGGGGGCTTTTCCGGCGGCCTCCGGTACCTACTCTCAGGCTGCCAGCGTTCTTGGCGCAGGACTATGGATGAGGGTGGTCATGGTGGTGGACTGATTTGCCGGCGCTATCGTCATGGCGATCAGGGTGGATCTGCTCGGCGAGGTTCTCCAGGGGAATCAGATTGATACTGCCGTGACGCACGCCGGTCTGGGCAATCACCGACTGGGCAAATTCCGTTAAGGCGCGCAGCGGCCCGCGCAAAATCGCGGTTTCCACACACTCCTCCTGGCTGAGATGGGCGTGCATAGTGGAAATGGTCAAATCATGATGATCATGTTGCAGTTCGGTCAGCCGGGTAGCCAATTGTCGTTCATGGTGATCGTAAACATAACTCAGGATGGCAATAAATGGCGCCTGGGGATCGGCGCTGGCCGCTTGCTGGCCCAACTCGCGGCGCAACATATCGCGAAAGGCCTCCGAGCGGCTTGAATATCCCTTCAGCCGCATCAGTTGGTCAAGTTCGACGGCCAGGCGATCGTCGAGTGAAATGGTTAATCGCTGCATAGACAATTCCAAGAACGAATAAAACCCTAGTGTGGAACATTTTGCCGGCAAAACCTATAGCCTAAATAATTCGAGTTGCAGGAAGGCAGCAGGTCCACCGGTCGTCGGCAACATCGATAACGCGGTGACGGGGTTGCGTGGCCGCAGTCACCGCGCCGGCATGTGAGGAATGACGGGTATTAGATGGTCACCAATTCCCGTACCCCATCAGCGACCATATCCGTTCCGCGACCGTGCTGGATGATTTGCCCACGAGACATCACCAGATAATTATCCGCCAGCTCGGCGGCGAAATCATAAAATTGCTCCACCAAGAGGATCGCCATATCGCCGCGTGCCGCCAGGGTCTTTATCACCACGCCGATCTCTTTGATTACCGACGGCTGAATGCCTTCTGTGGGTTCATCCAATATCAGCAGTTGTGGCTGGCAAGCCAGGGCGCGGGCAATAGCCAACTGTTGCTGCTGGCCACCGGAGAGATCGCCACCGCGCCGTTGCCGCATTTGTGCCAGCACGGGGAATAATTGATAAATTTCCACGGGGACTTGCCGCGCCCGTGCGCCCGAAAATCGAGCCAGACCCAGTAGGATATTTTCCTCCACCGTCATGCGCGCAAAAATCTCCCGCCCCTGCGGAACGTAAGCGATACCCGCCTGCACACGTTGGTGCGGCTTGCGCTGATTCATCAATTCACCCTGCCAGCGGATGCGGCCGGTTTTGGCCGGCAGCAGCCCCATTAAGCATTTTAATAAGGTGGTTTTTCCCACGCCGTTTCGCCCTAGCAGGCAGGTGATTTCACCAATGGGCGCGTCGAACGACAGACCGCGCAATATATGACTGCCGCCGTAAAACTGATGTAAGTCCTCAACGTGAAGCATGTTTTTACCCTCAGCGGCTTAACGTCCTAAATACACGTCTATCACCTGTTCATTAGCCTGGACTTCCTTTAAGGAACCTTCGGCTAATACCTGACCTTGATGCAGCACGGTGACGTGATCGGCAATGGTTTCAACAAAACCCATATCGTGTTCTACCACCATAAGTGAATGCTTACCTGCCAGGGAACGGAACAGTTCGGCCGTATAGGCGGTCTCCGCATCCGTCATACCGGCGGCGGGCTCATCAAGCAACAGCAAATGCGGTTCTTGCACCAATAGCATGCCGATTTCCAAAAACTGCTTTTGCCCATGGGACAATAATCCTGCAGGACGTTGACGCAGCGTGTCGAGCCGTAATGTCACCAGCATGGCGTCGATCCGATCGCGCTGTTCCATGCTGAGTTTGCCGCGCAGACAGGCCCACACGGATTTGTCGGTTTTCAACGCCAGCTCCAGGTTTTCAAACACCGTTAAGGCCTCGAACACCGTCGGTTTTTGAAATTTGCGGCCAATACCGGCCTGTGCAATTTCCACCGACGACAGCCGGGTTAAATCGGTCCGCTGATCGTAAATGGCCCGGCCGCTTTGCGGGCGGGTTTTGCCGGTGATCACATCCATCAGCGTGGTTTTGCCGGCGCCGTTGGGGCCGATAACGCAGCGCAATTCCCCAACGCCAATCGTTAGCGACAGGTCGGTCAAGGCACGGAAACCATCAAAACTGACGTTAATGTTTTCCAACGCCAGCACCGGATCCCGTTGTTGGCGATGAGAATCTGCCGAATAGCGTTGTATCAACATGTCATGGGTGGAGGACGTCATCAACCTCTCCTTTTGTGCAGCAGTCCAATCACCCCTTGGGGCAGCAACAGGGTTACCACGATAAACATCAGTCCCAGAAATAATTGCCAATATTCCGGCATGGCCACGGTAAACCAGCTTTTGGCTCCGTTAACAATGCCGGCGCCCAACAGCGGGCCGATCAGCGTACCGCGCCCGCCCAGCGCGACCCAAATGGCCGCTTCAATCGAGTTGGTGGGCGACATCTCGCTGGGATTAATAATACCCACCTGAGGCACGTAGAGCGCGCCCGCTAATCCACACAGTATCGCCGACAGGGTCCAGACAAATAATTTAAAGCCTCTTGGATCATAACCGCAGAAAATCAACCGGTTTTCTGCGTCGCGCACCGCAGTCAGCACCCGGCCGAATTTACTGCGCGCCAAGGCAAAACCCAACAGTAAACTGACGCCCAGCAGTACCACTGTGGCCAAGAACAGTCCCACTCGGGTCGTGGTGTCGGTGACCGACGCCACCAGGATGGTGGTAAAACCGGTGAAGCCATTGTTACCGCCAAAGCCGGTTTCGTTGCGAAAAAACAATAACATCGCCGCGTAGGTCAATGCTTGGGTCATGATGGAAAAATACACGCCCTTGATTTTGGATCGAAACGAGAAGTAGCCAAAGATCAGCGCCAGCAGACCCGGTGCCAAGATAATCAAACACAGCGCCCAGGCGAAATGTTGGGTTCCGGACCAATACCAGGGCAGTTCGCTCCATGATAGAAACGACATAAACGCGGGCAGACCGTCGCCGGCGGCCTGGCGCATCAGATACATGCCCATGGCGTAACCCCCCAAGGCAAAAAACAGCCCATGCCCGAGCGACAGCAGTCCGGCATAGCCCCACACCAAATCCAGCGCGATGGCCACCACCGCGTAGCACAAGATCTTGCCCACCAGCGTCAGGGTATAGGTGGAAATCGCCAGCGGGTGATCCGGGGGCAGCAACGCCAGTAGCGGCAAAATGATCAGGGCAATGAACGCCAGTATGCCAAGCGTAATGGCGGTGCGGGGCGCTTTTTGTACCCCGGTCAGGGTCAAGGGTTGTTGTTGGCTCATCAGTCAATCACCCGCCCTTTGACCGCAAACAGACCCTGAGGGCGTTTTTGGATAAACAAAATAATTAGCACTAATATGAGGATCTTGCCTAACACTGCGCCCATCTCCGGTTCGAGAATTTTATTGACAATGCCAAGTCCGAAGGCCGCTGCCACGGTACCGGCCAGTTGGCCAACACCACCGAGCACCACCACCAGGAAGGAGTCGATAATATAACCTTGCCCCAGTTCGGGTCCCACATTGCCAAGCTGCGAGAGCGCCACGCCCCCCAGACCGGCAATGCCCGAACCCAGACCAAACGCCAGCATATCCACCCGGCCGGTAGGGACACCGCAGCAGGCGGCCATGGCCCGATTTTGGGTGACCGCGCGAATATTCATACCCAAGCGGGTTTTGTTGAGCAACAACCAGCACAGGACCAATACCCCCAGCACAAACAAAATGACCGCGATACGGTTATAGGGCAGCACCAGATTTGGCAATAGCTGAACGCCGCCGGAAAGCCAGCTCGGATTGGCCACTTCTACGTTTTGTGCCCCGAACAGCATGCGCACTCCCTGAATTAGCACCAGACTGATGCCCCAGGTGGCCAGCAAGGTTTCCAATGGTCGGCCATACAAATGCCGGATGATGGTCCGCTCAAGCAACATGCCGACCACCGCAGTGACGGCAAAGGCCGCCGGCAGCGCCACCAGAGGGTAAAATGTCAGCAATGCCGGGGAATATTGCGCGAGCAGTTGCTGAACCATATAGGTTGCATAGGCGCCGAGCATCAGCATCTCGCCGTGCGCCATATTAATCACGCCCAGCAACCCATAAGTGATAGCCAGGCCCAGAGCGGCCAGCAAGAGAATGGAGCCAAGGGAGAGCCCGGTAAAGGCTTGCCCAAGCAGATCGCCAATCAGCAGCCGGTGCTGTACCTGCTTTAAACTCTGTTGAGCAGCGGCGCGTACCCGGGGGTCAGGTTCGTTTTTCACCGTAGCGAGTCGCTGTAAGCCTAATTGGGTGTCCGGGTCTGCTGATTCGCCCAATAGTGTCACCGCCTGCAGGCGAATCTCGGGGTTGGGATCACTCAACTGCAAGGTGGCGATGGCGCCAAGCAGTGCGGTGCGTACCGCCGGGTCTTTTTCCACTGGCAATCGGGCGGTGAGTAACGGCAGTTGATCGGCCTTGGCCTCACGCTGGAGTGCCATGGCGGCGTGCAGACGCACTTGCGCGTCGTTACTGACTAACTGTTGGGCAGATAATGCGTTGGCGATCAGAATACGCAGGCGATTGTTCAACCAGATCTTTTTAACCTCGCCTTTAGGGACACCTGTACCCTCCATCGGCGTGAGAACACCCGCTTGCTGGATAAATGGCCTACCGGCTTCATCAACGACCATCTTTTCCTGATGTAGCGCCTGCAGTAGCGGTAACCGGGCGGCATCCGGGGCACTTGACCAACTCTGGAGCCATTTTGCCTGATCGCCACGACTGGCGGCAGCAAAGTCCCCTGCGGGGCCAGAGTAGGAAAACAATGGCCATAACAGCAAGAGACTCAAGCTGAACCGCCAGCATAGATAAAGAGATTGACGCATATTTTTCACCCGTTAGCACGTGCAGTACCGCGACGCCGGAATTTTTCCGGCGTCGATACATCCTGGGTTATAGGGTACTTTTAACCGGATAATCAGGTTTTTTATCATTCCCGGCAATGTAGGGGCTCCACGGCTGAGCCCGTACCGGCTTGTCGGTTTGCCACACCACATTAAATTGACCGTTAGACTCGATTTCGCCGATCATCACTGGTTTGTGCAGGTGATGGTTGGTTTTATCCATCGTCAGGGTAAAACCGGACGGCGCAGCAAAGGTTTGACCCGCCATGGCGGCACGCACTTTATCAACGTCGGTGGATTTGGCCTTTTCAACCGCCTGTGCCCACATATGAATGCCAACATAGGTCGCTTCCATTGGGTCGTTGGTCACAACGGTTGCCGCGTTGGGCAAGTTATGGGATTTTGCGTAGGCTTTCCATTGAGCGACAAACTTTTCATTGGTGGGGTTGTCCACCGATTGGAAATAGTTCCAGGCCGCCAGATTGCCTACCAGAGGTTTGGTATCGATGCCGCGCAGCTCTTCCTCGCCTACCGAGAAGGCAATCACCGGCACATCCGTCGCTTTGATGCCCTGGTTGGCCAGTTCTTTATAGAAGGGTACGTTGGAATCACCGTTGATGGTGGAAATGACCGCTGTTTTACCGCCGGCGGAGAACTTTTTAATATTGGCGACGATAGTTTGGTAGTCGCTATAACCGAATGGCGTATAGACCTCTTCAATATCCTTATCGGCTACGCCTTTGGAATGCAAGAAAGCACGCAGTATCTTATTGGTGGTCCGTGGATAAACATAGTCGGTGCCGAGCAGGAAGAAGCGTTTGGCGCCGCCGCCGTCTTCGCTCATCAGATATTCCACCGCCGGGATGGCCTGTTGGTTCGGTGCAGCGCCGGTATAAAATACGTTAGGTGACATTTCCTCCCCTTCATACTGCACTGGATAAAACAGTAAACCGTTGAGCTCTTCGAAGACCGGCAACACGGATTTGCGTGATACCGAGGTCCAACAGCCAAACACCACCGCCACTTTGTCCTGGGTCAGAAGTTGGCGCGCTTTTTCCGCGAACAACGGCCAGTTCGAGGCGGGATCGACCACCACCGGTTCGAGTTTCTTACCTAAAACACCCCCCTTGGCATTAATTTCATCGATGGTCATCAATGCCACCTCTTTAAGCGGTGTTTCCGAGATTGCCATCGTGCCGGATAATGAATGCATGATGCCGACTTTAATGGTGTCAGCAGCCAGTGCTCCCCAACTAATACCCATAGCGATAACGGTGGCGGAGAGAGCGAACGCCTTTACTATTTTACGTCGTTGCATACATGGCACTCCAATAGAGAGAGAGGGCTAACCTTGATGGTAGGGAACTTTTCTCATAGCAAACAACGTGAAGCAAACACTGTGCCAGTTACCGGGTTATCAAGCGGGGCGCCAAACGCCAATGACCGCCGGTACGCAGTACGCACCAATATCGGGCGGATATGCGATACGCTGGGGCGATGTGGGTGAAAATCAGGCAAATTTGCCGGGGATATGAATAACAGCGGTGCAGGTTGTTGGTGATACTGCGGGCCATGATTGTGCAGGCGCCCGCGGGCATTGACCCGTCGGTTTGGTCGGTCACTATCGTCGTACAGATCACATTTTTCCCTAACAGCACGACGTAACCGGGCCAACGATCGAAATCACGCTTTGCGCGTGTGGTCCATCGCGGTAGGATGGCCTGAAAACCGAACCCGTGCGTTTTGTCATAAATTCATGCTGCTTTATAAGGATACTTAGATGGTTAACCTGAAAGAGTTTATGCGTTTTTTTAGCGAAAAATTGTCCCACTCACATCATGTGGCGCCAGGAGATCCGGATATCACCTCGTTAATCGCCGCACTGGGCGATCGGGAAAATATCCAAGACGTGGATGCCTGTATCACCCGTTTGCGGGTCACAGTGAAAGATCTTAGCAAGGTCAATACAGGCGAAATTCAGCGGCTGGGTGCGCTTGGGGTGGTGGTTATCGGTCAGCAGGTCCAGGCCATCTTTGGCCGGCAGTCGGATAACCTGCGGCGCGAATTGTCCGAACGTTTTGGACTCGAGGATGATGTAGCCAAATAACGATCCGCGATAGTGGCGGTTAATCGGCTTGCCAGCCGCGCGGAGACCAACTGAGGACCATGTTCTCCGCGCTCAACGCACATTCGGCGTCAGATAAAATATGCAGCGAGAGTTCAGTTTCGTTACCGCCCAGTAAGTCGCAGGCATACAGTGCCCGGAGTGAGACATCAGCGATACGGGGTAAACGGGTCTTATGTTGCTCCCATTGTTCAATAAAGGCTATTTCCACCCCCAGTTTATTGCCCAGTGACTGACGGGATAAATTCATTTGCTGGCGAAGGAATCGCATCTCCGACGATACCAGACAACCACGACGGTTGACTAACTGGTGGCCAATCAGTCGGTGCAAACCCGGTATATCGATAATACGCACGTTAGTCAATCTGTCCATGTCTTCATATCGATATCCGTTTATTAGCCAGATATTTGATAGTCCGCAATCTATATAGTGAAGCATGAATTGTCCTTGCGATAAGTCACCTAACTTGCTTATTTTTACCATGAAATCCGGTGCGCTTGGCAATACGTTGCCAATCTCTTGATATATGTTATCTGCTGTAATGACGACATCATGGGAATATATTATTGATGTAATCAAATAGTCTTAATTTATGGAAAATATTATTTATAAAAATAAATTTATTTATAATAAAAGCACATGAACAAATAATATTATTAAGCAATAAGGTGCATTAGTGTGATCAAGATCTTCCATTTTACTGAATATCATTGAAAACAGAGGTTGGCAAGGGATTTCTTCGTGGTAGAATAGCTTTTGTAAAAACGAAACGCCATTTCAATTTCATGCTGGCGTCATCATAACCTCAAGTGTCATTACTACCTTCAATAACAATAGGTTAATATAAAATGAAAATTGCTTTGATTAACGAAAATAGCCAGGCTGCAAAAAACGAGCTTATCGTTGCCACCCTCGCCAAGGTAGTCGAACCTATGGGGCATCAGGTGTTTAACTATGGCATGTACTCCGCCGAGGATTCGGCCTCGCTGACCTATGTGCAAAACGGTATCCTGGCGGCAATATTGCTCAATTCTGGTGCGGTAGATTATGTGGTCACCGGATGTGGTACCGGCGCTGGCGCCATGCTGGCCTGTAATTCATTTCCCGGCGTGATTTGCGGGTTGGCCATTGACCCTGCCGATGGTTATATGTTCGCGCAGATTAACGACGGTAATGCCATCTCCCTACCGTTTGCCAAGGGCTTTGGCTGGGGTGCAGAGTTGAATTTGCAATATATCTTTGAAAAATTGTTTGGAACGGCCGGCGGTCAAGGTTATCCCAAGGAACGTGTCGTGCCGGAGCAACGGAATAAGAAGATTCTTGATGGGGTGAAAGCGGTGACTTATCGCGACTTCTTGTCCATATTGCCGGATCTCGACCACGAGCTTCTCAAAGGCGCGGTGGCCGGTCCAAAATTCCGTGAATACTTTTTTGCCCATTGCCAAGATAAAGCCATTGGTGCATACATCGAATCATTGCTGGCCTGATCTGCGGCCTATCGGCAGTGTGTGGGTGCCAGCCTATCGGCACCCATCGTCCGATACCTACTGCACCCACTGTCCGACACCTACCGCCAGGCACTTACCGTCTGGCACTTACCGCCAGGCACTTACCGTCTGGCACTTACCGTCTGACACCTATCGCCTGACACCCACCGTCTGAAACCCACCGCCTGAAACCCATAGTGCAGCACCTATAACCCAGTCGCCACACTCCCGGCCCTATCAGTTCACCCACCGCCCAACCTCCACCTGGACAGACTCGCACCCTTAACTGATGTTCGATGCCCTGACAATGCGCCATTCAAACCCTCCGGGAGTGGGGGGCGATCAGGATTAATTGTGGTGAAATGGCCATGCATTGCTAAAAAAGTCTTTCCAGTGACCGGATTTTCCGTTTATAACAGTTTAACTGTCATAAACCGACGGTAGCGTAAAACGTCATATATGCTGCCCTAAATGATTCGAGTTGCATAAAGGCGGCGATGCAGTGACAAATCTGTCTGGAACAGATGTCAACGCGACCTGTCGCGGTCCCGTTAGGGGGCGAAGCACAGGGAAATACTGCCAACACACCTGCAAGTTGAAGTATGACGGGTATAAACGGGCCCTGATATGGCCGCCTGAACGTACACCAGGAGTCGCGAGATGATTATTGATCAATTAAAACGTCTGCTCATCACCCCGCAAGAAGAGCCGGCAAGCAATATGTTTACCGGTTCTGATACTGATGCCCTCTTCAGTGCCATGGGGTGCGAAAACATGCCGGTATTTATCCCTTCCGAGGTTTGGCAACGGGTCATCGATCTCGAATGTGATGTCAGCCAAACCCATGTTAACTGATATACCCACCGTACTGGCAGTTTGAACGTAAGGGTCGGGTTAATAGGTTCCGAGTTGTGGGATGTGGCACAGCACATCCCACTATGGTGGGTGAGGGTTGAGCGCTAGCCTAGTAGGTTGAGCGCTAGCCTAGTAGATAGAACGGTACAACTCCTCTATATCGGCTAGACTGGCTGTCCGCGGATTGCCACCCGTGCAAACGTCGGCAAACGCGGCTTTAGCCAGTGCCGTAATATCGTCTTGTTTCATCCCCACCTCGCGCAGCGCCAGCGGGATGCCGACATCGTGGCAGAGTTGCGTAACCGCGTTGATCGCAGCGGAACGGGCTTCGCTGATCTCCATAGTCGCGGCGTCTTTTACCCCCATTGCCAGCGCGATAGCTCTGAATTTTTCACCCGTATGCGCTGCGTTATATTGCATAATCGTCGGCAGCAAAATAGCATTAGCCACACCGTGTGGCGTATTATAAAACGCACCCAGCGGATGAGCCATCCCATGAACCAGCCCCAGTCCCACATTGGAAAACCCCATCCCAGCCACATATTGACCCAACGCCATATCCTCGACGCCTCGTGCCATTCCTTTCACCGAGTCACGCAACGAACGGGCGATAATTTCAATGGCCTTGAGATGAAACATATCGGTCAATTCCCAGGCGGCAAGTGTGGTATAGCCTTCAATGGCATGGGTTAGTGCGTCGATGCCGGTGGCGGCCTTGAGCGCTGCGGGCATACTGGCCATCATATCCGGATCGATAAACGCGACCTGCGGGATATCATGCGGATCGACGCAAACAAACTTGCGCCGCTGCTCTTCATCGGTGATGACATAGTTAATAGTGACCTCAGCTGCGGTACCGGCGGTAGTGGGAATCGCCAGGATGGGTATGCTGGGTTTTTTGGTCGCGGCCACACCCTCCAAACTGCGAACATCGGCAAATTCCGGATTGTTGATAATAATACCAATAGCCTTACAGGTATCCTGTGGCGACCCCCCGCCGATGGCGATCAGATAATCAGCGCCGGCAGCCTTAAATGTGGCGACTCCCTTATCAACGATGGAAATGGTAGGGTTGGGCAGCACTTTATCAAATATATGAAAGGGCAGTCCGGCCTGTTTTAGCAGGTCTGTTACTTTGGTCGCGACTTCAAAACGAATCAAATCACGATCGGTAACCACCAAGGCTTTTTTAAACCCTCGGCCTTTTATTTCATCAATTAAATGTAAAATTGCACCCTTGCCAAAGTAAGACGTCTCGTTAAGAATAATTCTATTAGCCATAATTAATAACCTTAATAATATGAGAATGATAATTCATATTTTCATCTGTCTACGGGTACCACAAGGATTATTAACCGCGTAACGTCACATTAATTAAAATTGAGGTCTGCAGAGGGGGGTGATATTTTATGACGCGATCCCAGTATGTATACATGATGTAATTTTTGATAAATATTTATACTAAATGTAGCGATTATGTGGTTATAGGCAGCGAAATTGAGATTCGGTAGTGTCCTGTCATCGTTCGATCGCGACAGGTGGGCATAATGGTGAGTACGCGTCGGTGTGTATGTACCCGACCGAGCCGGAGGACATGGTGCTGGGTTAACCGGCGGATTCGCACCGTAGTTGGGATCACCCGGTCGGAGGAACACCATTGCGATAATGTTGAATCCGGCGGTCTGGAAGGCCGTCCGTGCGGTTTATCGCGCTAAATGGCCGTTGGGTCGGCTGATTAGGCGATGAGTAGCTATAGTTATAAGTCTGCTATGGTTTTGATTGCGGCTGACCCCGGCCAGTTTAGCCCGATAGCGCATACTAAGGAGAACACATTTATGCTTGCATGCTCTCTCAGGAGGATGTTGAAACGATTACTGATGTGGAAGACGGCGCGCCGCTCCCCGTCCGGCCTGGCGTTAAGAATAGCGAGAACCAAAAAAAATCGAAATGCTACCCAGGGACCGGATATCCTTTTTGGCCAGTTGTATATTGACGTGCAGACGGCAAAATTTTACCCCGACCAGAAAACCTTTGCTGATGCGGTACCCAGACGTACCCCGGAGGCGATTGTCGCCGATTATCAGGTGAAAAAACGGCGGAAAAAATTTAATCTGCGCACTTTTGTGGACAAGAATTTTATTTTCCCCACCGATAGGGTGAAATACGTGCCGCCTGATGGGCAAAGCCTGCGTGAGCACATTACGACGCTGTGGCCAGTGCTGACGCGCAATACCTCCACTGTGCGACCCTATGATTCCCTGCTGCCGATACCGCAGGACTATGTGGTGCCCGGCGGCCGTTTTCGCGAGATCTATTACTGGGACAGTTATTTCACCATGTTAGGTCTGGCAGAGTGCGACAAATGGGATCTGGTGGTGGGTATGGTGGATAATTTCGCTTATGAAATCGATACCTATGGCTGTATCCCCAACGGTAATCGTAGCTATTACCTGAGCCGTTCCCAACCGCCATTTTTTGCGCTGATGATCGATCTGCTGGCAACCCGCGAGGATGACAGCATCTATGTTAAGTTTCTGCCCCAGTTGAAAAAAGAGTATCAATATTGGATGGAGGGTGGGGACGGATTGGAAAATGGCAGTGCTGAGCTGCGGGTGGTGCGTTTGGACGACGGGGTACTGCTCAACCGTTATTGGGATGATCTGGATACCCCGCGCACCGAATCCTATATGGATGATATCGTGACCGCCAGTGAAGCAAAAGATCGTCCAGCCGCCGATGTGTACCGCGATCTACGGGCGGGAGCTGCCTCAGGATGGGACTTTAGCTCACGCTGGTTTGACGATCCGCAGGAGCTCTCGTCCATTCGCACTACCGGCATTTTACCGGTAGATCTTAATGCCTTGCTCTACCATCTGGAAATGACGCTCTCGAATGCCAGTTTGCTCACCGATAATCACGACGCTGCCAGCTACTACAGCCAGCGGGCAGAACGCCGTAAACAGGCGATAAATTTGCATTTGTGGAATGAAGAACAAGGATGTTATGGCGATTATGACTGGCAACAGAAAACGCTGCGTGAACAGCTCACCGGGGCCACGGTATTTCCGTTATATCTGAATCTTGCGCCGGTAGATCTGGCAGACCGTACTGCGCGGGTGGTGCGCGAGCGCTTGCTCAAGCAAGGTGGCATGATCACCACCACCAACGTTTCCGGCCAGCAATGGGATGCACCCAACGGCTGGGCGCCGCTGCAGTGGGTTGCGGTGGAAGGGTTGCGCAATTATGGGCATCATGACCTCGCACAAGAGATTGCCACCCGGTTCTTGGCGAATGTTCAACGCCTGTTTAATAACCAGCATAAGCTGGTGGAAAAATATGTGGTTGAAGGCAGCGGACTCGGTGGTGGTGGTGGTGGTGAGTATCCGCTGCAAGACGGTTTCGGCTGGACTAACGGCGTGACGCTCAAACTGTTGGAGCTGTATTGTGAGCAAACGCCCGGCTGCGAGGATGACCGATCCATCGAGACGAAAAATGAGTCAAAAAGCGAGCCGGCATTCGCGCTAAAACCCGCATGACACATCTGGCCCTGGTGTGAGCGAGTGCAATAAAATATATTGTCGGCATTATTCAATTAGCCGACAACATATTATTGATTGTATGCAAACGTTAACAATGGTACTAAGCCGCCGTTCACCAAAGGTGATCTCGCCCTAGGGCGACGTCTTCTCAGCAGTTAATAATTAAGCAGTCGTGATTTTATGAGGCAGGTATGATTGCTGTCGGAGCGGGCGGTGAAGAACAGCGCCTGGCCGTGTTAGCGGAATATGGCATAAATGAGACCATTAATGGGATAGGTTTCAACCGTCTAATCCATTTATAATCTGTCTCTCATCACCGATGGGGGATTTGAATTTTTCAGGTACTGGATGAGGTATTCATTTTCAGCAAGTAACATTTTGATCAATTTATACGTGGTGTGGTAGCGTTGTTGTACGTAATAAGAATAATCGTTGCTGGTCGCTAATCGCGAAAAATCCAGCTTTCCGCCGGTATGCATAACATAATATTTGAATAAATTTAAGCTGGAACATATCCCACAGTTGACTGCTGTTTTTTTAACATCATAGCCTTTAATCTCAGTCGCATGCTGTTGGTTTATTTTATCTACGTAGACAGTCTGTTGCGTTAAATTATGAACATGTTTTTGTATTAATAGATTATTTTTTAGGGCTTGCTCTAAAATATGCTCATTTTTTATGATCTCGGTTGTAAGGGATTTTTCTATTGTCTGCAACTGATTATTGATGCTGGGATTTTTAGGCCAGAAATAGAGGGTGCTCGGCAGCATCTTGTGGCGTTCCGAGAGGTCTTTTACCGGCAGGTGGTGTTGGCGGGTCCCAGTTAACCACGATTCTCTCATTCCTTGAGCATAGCGACGGCAAAGACGACTTTTAATTTTGCCAGAGGTTTTTATATCAACAGGCTGATTTCCCATTTTTATCAGTGCTTCTTGAATCCGGGAAGACGATTGTGGCGTTGGTACTGCAGTCGAGTCAATTGAATCACCAGTAATATTTATGTTATGGAAATCATGTACGTTATTCATTAGGTTGTCCAGTAAAAACATAACCAGTGAGCGCCAGTGTAAGTGGTGTCAACCTACCCGTTAAAACCAACCTGACGCTATTCAATTCTATTCTATATGATATTTCGCTATTCATATCGGAAAACACTTATTTTCCCCTATTTTAGGGTTAAATTCAGAATAATAATACCTTCATTTAAAAATGATAAGGTTAATTATTTGTTTGTTTCATTACCAAATGGCGGGTAGGTTTTATCACCGAACATGATGTTTTTAGCCTGGTTGAATTAACCCTCTACACCTGTTTTTTATAAAAACCCAACACTGATATTTCCATCAGTCTGCTGCCTAATGTACTTTACCTGGCCAAATACAAATAAAGTGTTAATTTAGGCCGTATAGGCGGGGAGCAGTCACGCCGTATAAAAGTCTGTAGGACTGCCGACCCACTGCCCACTACGCCGATGCTGCCCCCGACACCGGATGGACTGAGGTGATGTTGACCAAGGTTATGAAGATTATTTTTTACCAAAGAAATGATGCGTGGAGCAAGGCTCGGTTTTGCCCTAAACTTGATAGTTTGCCGCGACCTACCCTACATGATTAACGCCAATGAATGCGCTGCAGCGACAGGGCGGTGAACCTGAACGATCGGGTAGGGTTCGGTGGTGAGCAATGCAACGTTTTAACGCTGGCAATCATTTTTCTCAGGTATTCCCTGCGGTATCGGCAAACGAGGCTACGGCATGACACAGGCTAAACTATCGATTCAACAGGTCACGCGACGCTTCGGCGCGGTGACCGCGCTGGCGCCCACCAGTCTTGATATCCACGCGGGTGAATTTGTCTGTGTGGTCGGTCCTTCCGGCTGTGGCAAAAGCACGTTGTTCAACCTGATTTCCGGGGTACTGACGCCCGATGATGGCAAGATCCTCATCGATGGCGCCGATGTCACCAGCCGCAGCGGGAATGTGGGGTATATGCTGCAAAAGGACCTGCTGTTGCCATGGATGACGGTGATCGACAACATCGTGCTGGGCGCCATTTTGACCGGCGGGGCCAGTCGAGAGCAACGTGCGGCGGGGGTGGCGCTGGCGCAACGTTATGGCCTGGGTGAATTTATCAACCACTATCCAGCGGCACTCTCCGGTGGTATGCGTCAGCGCGTGGCGTTAATGCGCACCCTGGCCATGCATCACGATATTATGCTGCTCGATGAGCCGTTTGGCGCGCTGGATTCTCAAACCCGTCTGTCCATGCAGCAATGGTTGCTGACGGTATGGGCCGAGCAGCAGCGCACGGTGGTTTTTGTTACCCACGATATTGACGAGGCAATCTTTATGGCCGATCGGGTGGTGGTCATGACCCCGCGTCCCGGCAGAATTCAAGAGATTATCACTGTAGATATCCCCCGTCCCCGACCGTTATCTTGTTTAACTAGTACGTTATTTAGCCAATTAAAAGGTCGAATCCTGGATCTGATTTACCAGGAATCGTCCACACAGGAAACGTGAGCCCATGATCAATATCCGTAAACTGTTATTACCTTTGGGGGGGCCGCTAGTGGCCTTGCTGCTGGTCCTGCTGGTATGGGATCTCTCGGTGCGTTTTTATCACATTCCGGCCTATGTGCTGCCTTCGCCGCAAATGACCTGGCAGCACACATTGTCCGACTGGGCAGTGCTGTGGACCGGTTTCCAGATCACCTTTACGACCTTTTTACTCGGGTTTGTCCTGGGTGCCGGGGCAGGGTTTGTGTTTGCTGTGGTGATGGATTCTGCCACCTGGGCGCGCAGTATCCTTTACCCGATCCTGATCGCCAGCCAGGCGGTGCCGGTGATTGCCATCTCTGCCGCACTGACCATTTGGTTGGGATTCGGCCTGGCGCCGAAGCTGGTGATTGTGGCGCTGGTGGTGTTTTTCCCGGTGGTGGTCAATGTGCTGGACGGCTTGCATTCAGTGGATCCAGATATGCTGAGCCTGGCGCGTTCCATGGGGGGTTCGCGGATAAAAATTTTTCGCCATGTAAAATTACCCGCCACCTATACGCCGTTATTTTCCGCACTGAAACTGTCTGCCACCTTCAGTGTGACCGGTGCGGTGATCGGCGAATGGACCGCCTCGACCAGCGGCGGGTTGGGGGCCTACCTGCTACAGGCCAACTCTCGACTTAATACCGCAGGCACGTTTTCCGCTATTGGGTTTTTGGCCTTGTTGGGCATTATCAGTTTCTTGTTGGTTATCATGCTGGAGTATCTGGTTACCCCTTGGCGCACATCGTCCAAGGCGCGCCCTTGGTCACGGCATTACTGGCGCCGTTCCGCCTAACCTGTGCCGTCCGTGGCTGATAAACCGGACCACCAAAGCGTCGGTGGAGTTTGCGGATCCCGGTCTGGCGGATATTGACCTGCCGTTTGTGCGCGCGCGCCGTCAGGCCGATGGCATGTTACTCTATTTTCTGCCACTGCCAGTCGCGCACCTCTGGCATATCATCGCCGTGTTCACGTACATAATGATAATGTTCGTCAAGCTTGGCGTGCAGCAGATTCAGTGCGGCGTCGGCCGATGCCAGGTCGGGTACCTGTTCAATTGCCGCGATGGCCAGATGAAACCGATCCAACTGGTTGAGTACCGTCATGTCAAACGGTGTGGTAGTGGTGCCTTCCTCCATAAAACCATGCACATGAATATTGCTATGGTTGCGCCGTTTATAAGTCAAACTATGGATCAGGACCGGGTAGCCATGATAGGCAAAAATCACCGGACGATCCTCAGTAAACAACCGATCGAAATAGGCATCGGTATGGCCATGAGGATGTTGTTGGTCCGATTGCAACGCCAGCAAATCCACCACATTGACGACCCGGATACGCAGCTCGGGCACATGGCGGCGCAGCAGTTCGACTGCCGCCAAGGTTTCCACGGTTGGCACATCTCCAGCGCAGGCCATGACCACATCCGGGTCGCCGGAGCTATGCTCGTTGCCGGCCCAGTCCCAGATACCAAGGCCTTCTTCGCAATGCTGGCGTGCCTCATCCATGGATAACCATTGCGGCTCGGGCTGCTTGCCGGCCACGATGACATTAATTCTGTCATAGGTATTGAGGCAGTGATCGCCCACCCAGAGCAAGGTGTTGGCGTCAGGTGGAAAATAGATGCGCACAATATCGGCTTTTTTATTGGCCACCAGATCAACAAATCCCGGGTCCTGATGGCTGTAGCCGTTATGATCCTGGCGCCAAACATGGGAGGACAGCAGGTAGTTCAGCGACGATATTGGTTGCCGCCAGGGCAGCATGCGCGAGACTTTTAACCACTTGGCATGTTGATTAAACATTGAATCGACGATATGTACGAAGGCTTCATAACAGTTGAACAGCCCATGACGCCCACTCAGTAGATAACCTTCGAGCCAGCCCTGGCAAAGATGCTCACTAAGTACCTCCATGACCCGGCCGTCACGCGAGAGTTGCTCGTCATAGGTCTCGATCTCTTGCATCCAGACCCGACTGGTGGCTTCAAATACGGCGCTAAGCCGGTTTGAGGCCGTTTCGTCCGGTCCAAACAGCCGAAAATTGGCATTATCTGCGTTCAGTCGGAAAATATCACGCAGGTATAAACCGAAAACTTTGGTGGCTTCCGCTTGCGTAGTGCCGTGCTGAGCGATCTTGATGGCATAATCCTCAATATTTGGTGTCACAAGCGGGGTTCTCAGCAACCCCCCGTTGGTATGGGGATTGGCCCCCATACGTCTGTCACCGGTGGGGGCCAGACGACGCAATTCAGGCTGTAGCCGACCCTGTTCATCGAAAAGATCCGCTGGGTCGTAACTGCGCATCCACTGTTCTAGGAGCTGACGATGGCCGTCATCTTCGCGGCAACGGCCCACAGGGACCTGATGAGCCCGCCAGAAACCTTCGGTTTTTTTTCCGTCGACTTCTTTGGGGCCGGTCCAGCCTTTTGGGCTGCGCAGAATAATCATTGGCCACCGAGGTACCGAGTCCGGTGCGGCATTGTCCGTCAACGCGTCGTTTTGGATAAGGCGAATCTCATCAAAGGCCTGATCCAACGCGGCGGCCATCAGGACATGCATCGGTGCCGGTTCATGGCCTTCAACGAAAATAGGGTGATAACCATACCCTTGAAACAGGTGCTTAAGATCCTCATCACTGCTGCGTCCTAGCAGGGTGGGGCTGGCGATTTTGTATCCATTAAGATGCAGAATCGGCAGCACCGCGCCATCACGGGCCGGGTTAATAAACTTATTCGAGTGCCAACTGGCAGCCATTGCCCCGGTTTCCGCCTCACCGTCGCCAATAACGCAGGCTGCGATCACATCCGGATTGTCAAACACCGCGCCATAGGCGTGCACCAGCGCATAACCCAACTCACCCCCTTCGTTGATCGATCCTGGCGTCTGTGCTGCCGCGTGGCTGGGGATGCCGCCTGGAAAAGAAAATTGCCGAAATAGCTTACGCATGCCTTCGGCATCGGCGGAAATATCCGGATAAATTTCGCTATAGGTGCCTTCAAGCCAGGTGTTGGCCACCATGCCTGGCCCGCCGTGCCCAGGGCCGCAGACATACATCATATCCACGTCCCTGTCCCGGATCACCCGGTTGAGATGGGCGTAGATAAAATTAAGTCCCGGCGTGGTGCCCCAATGACCTAACAGTCGCGGTTTAATGTGTTCCGGTTGTAGCGGCTGGCGCAAGAGTGGATTGTCCAGCAGGTAAATTTGACCCACTGACAGATAATTGGCCGCGCGCCAGTAGCGATCGATTAACGCCAGTTCATCGGCGGTGGGGGGGAGAGTCTGCGGATGATTATTTTCCATTCGTATGCTCCTAAACGTAAAGGTATCAGCATGGTCTACAGTCTAGTCTGCTATGGTCAGCTCTGCCCACGGGATGGCCGACTCAACCATGAGAAAATATGTCGTCTAGCGCCGTCAGACTACGGTGACCAGTGCGTTGGTTTTATTTCCATAGGATCTAGATTATGCGCTGCCGTCGCAATGACGGACTGCTGCATGACATTGTTGTCTATTTTTCCTAAGCTAGGATGATATTAGGGTTATGCTTACCTTAGGCTATTTATGAAACATTATCGGAGTACCACGCCATGACCGAACCAGATATTTCTGCCAAAAACGCCGCAAAAGGTGATGTTAAACCCACAGCACAGCATGAAAAAGCGCCTGCAGAGGTCACTGTCAGTGAAGGACTGCACAAGATTTTCGAAGCCGATGCCGCCCTGACCCCAGAACAGGTCGATGCTATGGCTGAACAAGCCAAGGCCGCGGCTAAACAGAGCCAGGATGCTCGTGATGATAAACAAGCCCAACTGGACACCACCAAAGACCGTTAAGCCAGGTCTTTTTAGCCATAACCACGATGATTGCTCCTCACGTTGGCTTAAAGCGACGTTATCCTGTGTGCTGTAACCCCTCGGTTTTTAAGGCGGGGTAACCGGGATAACGCGAACCAGATAACCCGTTCTGGTCCGCGTCGGGGGAGTGATGAGTGATGCGTGATAGAGGCATGCTTCGTCCCTGTTTCAGCCTCTGGTCCCATGCCCCTGGCATTCGCGGTTCAAACGCATCGCTCAGTCGTCCGTCCCGTCTATACTTTTGTTACCTTGGCCGATATTTTCGACAACGCACAACAGCCATGAGCTGATTTTTATATCACCCGTGTGTCGTTATCACCCCCCGATTAAATGCGTGATCAGGCTCTCATCAGTTTATTCGCCTGCACAAAAAAAACGCTATACCCACCGTAAAAGCTGTGCTGTTGACCGGTGTCTCCTGACTGACCTCTGTTTATAATTTCCATCACACCCATCACACCCATCACCTAGACACCACCTTGTTGTGTGGGCGAAGCACGAAACATCAACGTAATCCCCGGTGCATTCCGTCGGTTGTGATGCGCCCTTTTTGAGGACAGGTTATGAAAATTATCGCCATAGACGTGATGCGTATCGCGATGCCGTTCAGTTCCGGGCGGGAAGACGATCCGTTTAATGACACCGGCGGCGGTGATGCCTATAACGCGGCCTCGCGCCAACTGACCCGCATGGAAACCCTGTTGGTGCGTATCACCACCGACAACGGTTTGTTGGGCTGGGGCGAAGGTTTTGGCCATTTATCTAATCCCGTTACCTATGCCGCGTTGGCCGGTCCGGTAGGACGTTTTTTTATTGATAAAATCTTTGACGGTACGCCTGATGGTCTTGGTCGGTTGATGGATCAGGCCCAGCGCGCCTTTCATGCTTTTGGCCGTAGCGGTGCGGTGCAATTTGCCTTGTCGGCGCTGGATATCGGCTTATGGGATATCTGCGCCAAGCAGGCTGGCTTGCCGCTATGGCAATTATTGGGGGCTAGCCGCAGTGAAATCGGTGTCTACGCCAGTCTGGTGAGTTATGACAATGACCCCGTTCAGGTAGCAGCCCATGCGCGACGGGCTTACGACGCGGGTTTCCACAGCATCAAACTGCATGAAACCGAGTATGCCGCCATTGCGGCGGCGCGTGCGGCGTTGCCGGTTGATGCGCAGCTTATGGTGGATGTCAACTGTCCTTGGACGGTAGATGAGGCCTGCCGTCAAGCGGTGGCGCTGCGTGAGCTTAATCTGGGCTGGCTGGAAGAACCGGTCTGGCCACCGGACGATTTGGCCGGGCTGGCGCGAGTACGCGAGTGCGGTATACCGATTGCCGCTGGTGAGAACGCCCAGGGTGTGCAGGGCTTTGTGCAACACTTTATCGCCGGGGCGGTCAGTGTGGCCCAACCTAGCGTCGCGAAAATTGGTGGCATTAGCGCTGCGCTTGAAGTCTATCGCCTGGCGCGCGCCCATCGGGTCAACGTGGTGCCGCACTGCTTTTATTATGGCGCTGCGCTGATGGCGACCGCGCATTTAGTGGCGACGTTGCCGGAAGATACTCAGTTGGAGGTTCCGTATCTGCAATGGCCAGAGCCACTGTATGGCGAACTGAACTTTCAGCCCAGAATGACATTACCGTTGACTCCGGGGCTAGGGTTCGCGCCGGATGAAGCGATTCTGGCGCGCTACTGTATTGCAAATACCAGCCTGAACCGGGAGACCACCTCATGTTAAAACACAAATACCGTTTTGTCGTAGCGCTGTTGTTGTTTAGCGCCGGCATGCTCAACTATCTTGACCGTGCAGCATTATCCGTTATGGCACCGTTAATAAAAAAAGATCTGCATATTGGCGATGCGCAGATGGGTATTTTGTTTAGCTTATTCTTTGTGGGGTATTGTCTGTTTTGCTTTATCGGCGGTTGGGGGGCGGATAAGTACGGGCCACGCAAGGTTTATGCTTGGGCTGCCGGGTTCTGGTCATTTTTTTGTGGTGCCACCGCGCTGGCAACCGGCTTCGGTTATTTGCTGATTGTTCGCGTGTTGTTTGGTATTGGTGAAGGACCGATGGGTACCACCACTAATAAGTCGATCTCTAATTGGTTTCCCAAGCGTGAAGTTGGTCGAGCTGTCGGTTTTACCAATGCTGGACAGCCGTTGGGAGCGGCGATTGCCGCGCCGATTGTTGGATTAGTGGGGCTTAATTTTGGCTGGCGGATATCGTTTGTCGTGATCGCCTGTTTGGGGTTTGTCTGGCTGAGTCTGTGGTTGATCTTTTTCCGCGACCGGCCCGAAATACATCCCCGAGTCTCGCCGGAGGAAGTTGCACTGATCACCGCCGATCGACCAGCGAAAGTCGAGGCGGTGCCAGCGATGGCTGGGCAATCGGCCAAACAAAAACACGGCATGTTTTTTTATGTGATGTCAATGCCGGTACTGGGCGTGGCGGCGGCGTTTTTTTGCTTTAACTATATCCAGTATTTTTTCCTTTCCTGGTTGCCCAGCTATCTTACTGATTTCCAACATTTGGATATCAAAAGCATGAGTATCATCGGAATTTTGCCGTGGTTGGGTGCCACTCTCGGGTTTATCGTCGGCGGCCTGATTTGCGACGGATTATTTAAGAAAACCGGGAATTTCCTGTTGTCGCGTAAACTGGTGATCATTTGCGGCTTGGCCATTGCCGCACTGTGCATAATGTTGACCGCCTACGCGTCAAGCTTAGGGATGGCGGTGGCCTTGATTACTATCGCCAGTATTTTTGCGTATATGACACCGCAGGCCTGTTGGTCACTGTTACAAGATATTGTACCGGCGGCGCGTATCGGCTCTGCCGGCGGGTTTGTGCATCTGCTGGCCAATTTGGCGGGTATACTCTCGCCGGGGATTACCGGGTTTTTGATTCAATATGGCGGCGGGTATCAATCGGCGTTTATCTTGTCCAGTATTTTGGCGCTGGTGGGTATCGTGGTGATGCTGCTGTTTGTTCGCCAACGTAGAGTAGACCGTATTCGCCTGCAGGCGGCGTAGGTGTGAGGCGGTGTCTTGGGGGGTAAAATAGCCCCAAGGCTCCGCCATAGCAACCGTGGATAGTGTACTTTGATGTCGCCAAGTTCGTCAAAACTGTCATTGTGACGGTCTCGACACCTTAATGACGGGTCGCATCCGATCGCAAATAAATCACCCAATACGTCAGCCCCACCAGCAGTCCGCCGCCGATAATATTGCCGATAGTGACGGGAATCAGATTATCGATAATAAAATGGTTCACGGTCAGTGCCGGGAATTGATCCGGTGAGCTGTGAACCGCCAGCCAAAAGTCGGGCGTGGCGAAATAACGAATCACGATGGCCAGCGGAATTAAAAACATATTGGCAATGCTATGCTCAAAACCGCTGGCGACAAACATGCCGATCGGCAGCAGCATGGCAAACATCTTATCGCTGAGCGAATGACCCGAGTAGCTTAGCCATACCGCGAGGCAAACCATCAGATTGGCCAAAATGCCCAGGCATACCGCCTCGATGAAGGTGTGATGCAGTTTATGATCAGCAGTTTGCAACACGTTTAAGCCCCAGCTACCGTTGCTCGACATTTCTTGGCCAGCGAACCAGATCAGCGCAACGAAAAACATCGCGCCCACAAAATTACCCAAATAAACGTTAAGCCAGTTCAGTGATAACTGACGCCAGCTTATTTTGCCACTGGCCTTGGCTATCACGGTCAATACCGTTGAGGTAAACAGATCAGCACCGCAAACGACCACCAGAATCAACCCCAGAGAAAAACACATACCGCCCACCAGTTTGGTCAGGCCGCTGGTGGGGCCGGGACCGGTGGTAACGGTAATATAAAAAGCAAAGGCTAATGAAATAAAAATGCCTGCAGTCATCGCCAGAAAAAAGGTGATTTCCGGTTTTTTCGTGGTTTTATATACACCGGCCGCCTCTGCGACTTTTGCCATTTCCGCTGGCAGGCGTAGATCAAATGAATTCTCTGTGTTCATCATGACTCCTGATTATTATTTTTAATAATATGTCGAGTATTTATACCCAATAAATTTTGTGTTGCCTGAAGGTATAACTAATGGATCGGCAACTCGAAAGATGATAGGTATAGGTTGTCTTGGTGATCGCTGGATACTAAAAGAAGGCGATTGTCGTAATTAATGCATTTCCCATACCAGCGTTGATCGGAGGTAAAATTATTTTTGTTAGGCTATGATAAAAACCTGAGCAGGGTGTTTTGCTGCAGAATGCAAAAGAGAATCATTTGCATTCTGCAGCAAAACATAGAATCTGCGCATTTTATTTTGGATATATAATTATTTATATAACGTATTGATTGTATCGCCGCCTATATACCCCTATAGCTTTCGAGCTGCAGGAAGGCGGCAAGCAAAAGAACCCGATGAGCTTACTCAAAAAAATGATTCGGGTGATAGCGCGCAGCCAACGCCCCAGCGGTTCGAAAGATGACGGGTATACATCCAATAATTTTTTGGTTATGAAATGAAATAGGGTATGAGATCAAATTAATGGTACGGGCGAATATTCTTTCCGCCGGGTCTGTTTTAAAATGCCAAGAGAAGATAAAACCAAGATTATGAAGCTATCCTGATGCTAAGAACGTCGAATGATACTGACACCACCGGGGCATGGCAGGATGCGTTGCTGCAGATTTCGCAAAAATTACTTTTTCAGCGGGATGTGTCAGCTATTTTATGCGCAATGCTGCCATTGCCCATTCCCTGCCAGTTCATCGACTTGTCGCTGACCTTGCCGCGCCAACATCTGTGCTGCGACCGTGATGGGCTGCGGACTACGCCGGCGCTTGTGCTGGGTGAGGTACCGCCGGAGGGCCATAGCCGCTGCGTGTTGCCGATAACCTCTCCCCGCCGCCAGTTCGGCGAGGTAGGGTTTACCCGCACCGATGGTTATCATTACAGCCGGGACGAACGGGATTTTCTGTGCCGTTTGGCGCAGATGCTGGCGCTGGCGCTGGAAAACCTTTCGGTCCATGAAACCCTGCGTGAAGAGAACGATGTGCTGCGCCACGAGCGCGATCATCATCGTATCCTGGTGGATGTGACCAATTCGGTGATCTCCTGCCTGGATATTGATGCCCTGGCGGCGGAAGTCTCCAAGGAAATTCATCGATTTTTCGGCATCGATTACATTAGCTTGGCGCTGTGCGAAGGCAGCGGCGAAAATGCCCATTTGAAGGTGTATTTAACTCACTATATGCCGGGGAAACCCATGCGGCGCGAGCAAAAACGGGTGGCCATGGCCGACAATATCGTGGCGTCACGGGTATTGTCGGATTCCCATCCGGTGCTGATCGACCTGTGTACGCCGTCTCAATCGGTCAGGGACGATCCGCATTTGATGGAGATGCGAAATGCCGGGTTAAGTTCACTTTGCCTATTGCCATTGGCGTACGGCCATAAGCCGTTGGGTATGATAAAACTGGCGCGACACAATGCGGATACCGACACGTTTAGCGAAACCAATGTGCGTTTGCTCAGCCAAATTTGTGCACGTATCGCCATTGCGGTGGATAATGCGCGTTCCTACGACGAGATTACTCGGCTAAAAGATAATCTGGAGCATGAAAATATCTGGCTGAACGAGCAAATGCACAACAGCGGCAGCTTTGGTGAAATTATTTGGCAAAGCGCGGCGATGAGTGCGTTGCTCGAGCAAGTGCAAATGGTGGCCGACAGCGATAGCACCGTGCTGATCCTGGGCGAAACCGGTACTGGCAAAGAGTTGATTGCCCGTGCTATCCATAAGCACAGTGCGCGCAGTCGTCAGCGGATGGTGAAGATGAACTGTGCTGCGGTGCCCTCAGGCCTATTGGAAAGCGATCTGTTTGGTCATGAAAAAGGGGCATTTACCGGGGCTACCACTACCCGTCAAGGGCGTTTTGAACTGGCGGAAGGGGGTACGCTATTTCTCGATGAAGTCGGGGATATGCCGCTGGAACTCCAGCCCAAGCTGTTGCGGGTACTGCAAGAACGTGAAATCGAGCGCCTGGGCGGCAGTAAGGTGATCGCGGTAAACGCACGCCTGATTGCTGCCACTAACCGTGATCTGAAAGATATGGTGGCTAATCGAGAATACCGTAGCGATCTGTATTATCGGCTGAACGTATTTCCGATCACTATCCCACCGTTACGCGAGCGGCCAGAGGATATTCCGTTGCTGGCCAAATTTTTTACCCAAAAAATATCCCGCCGTATGAATCGTACTATCGATAGTATCCCCGGCGAAACGCTGCGCCGGTTAAGCCAGTTACCTTGGCCGGGCAACGTGCGTGAATTGGAAAACGTCATTGAACGGGCGGTGATCCTGACCCGCGGTGCGACGCTTAATCTGCAGTTGGATGAACTGCAGCATACGGCCATGGTGCCATTGGCCCCACCACCGATAGTGGAACCAAAACGCAAACCACGGGAAGCGTTGGAGAACGATGAAGTGGAGCGCCAGCGCATCATCCAGGCGCTGCGAGAAGCTAACGGCATTGTGGCCGGGCCGCGAGGGGCGGCAATCAGGCTGGGCGTTAAGCGTACCACGCTACTTTCACGTATGCAGCGTTTGGGCATTTCTCCTCAGGAGTGGTAGGCGCAGCTTGCGTCTTGCGTGCTTGGGTTAATAACCTTTTTGTTTCTATCTGCATTAAACGGCTGCGGGTTATTGTATTGTATAACAATACGGGCTTAGTCTCTTCGTTTGGAAATAGGCATTGGCGCCATACCCATGCGCATGCGACTTGGCATAAAACGGGTATCATTGTTTTCACCTGTGCCAATTTTGCATTTTAATTTTGTGCGGAGAAAGAATGGAACGTATAAACGGCATCAATGGAAATGAAACCGTCGGCGGATTTTGGCAGCCTTGGACCAATAAGGACAGCGAACCCCCTATTGCTCGATGGCAATCAGTCATAACCTATGTCGGCAATGTATCGGTTGAAAATACGCATTCTCCCCCTCCAGGGTTGCATTATGAGGTTTGTCAGCGAGAACATGATCATGCGGTAATGAATTCATCAAAAAAAACGTCATTTGTTGCGCAAATCAAACCACATAAAAACCAGAAAAATAACCTTATTAAAAAATGCGCACGAGCCATGCCTGATATTAAAATAATATCAACGCTAGCGGTAACACCGCATAATAATGATATGTTTGTAGAAAAACCGGAATCAGCAACCCATAAGATACTTAATAAGATTATGGCAGTAGATGATATGTTTACGCCTTATCTTGATTGGCAGCGCTGCGCAAACGAAAGAATGGACATCCTTAAAGAAATGTTATGTGCTGGCACCGATAGTTTTAACAATGAGTATATTCGATCCGGCTTTGCCGACGCCGTCTATGCAGGAGATGCGGATAAAATAAGATATTGCTTCACCCTATTGCCTGGTTTACAGCGCGGGGATGTATTAAAACAGGCCATTGAACTGGCCGCTATTATGGGGTATAAAAACGCTATAAATGTACTGTTTGAGTTTAGCCAATGTTTCCTTTGCACCACGTTTATCCTGGCGGCGTTAGAACAAACGTTGCGTTGGCAACGATATGAACTGTCCTTATTGCTCCATCAAACACTAAAAAAAATAAATGGTTTTAATAATATTGAGATGAATATATCAATACCTGTGGGGCTTAAGCACCTAGAGCCGTTACCTAGCAGGATACTGCCGAGCAATGGTGAATTAAAACGTTATCGTCTTTTCCAGTCGCTCCATTTACTCTTATGGAAACATAATGGGAATATATTCCAAGCCGCGCGAGAGAGTCATCTCAGTCGCCATACGCTGCTCTCGCAAATTTCGGTATGTGGTATCGCGCAAAAAATGTATAAAATTGATAAAATATTTTTAGTGGTGAGTCAATTGTCAAATACCATGGTATCGCCGTTTTATCGGCCATAACCGGTCATGGCAACCCGCATCAATGGGATACGTTTTCTACTGGCCCAATCGGGGGTGGCAACATCCGCCGTCAACCCACGCCAAATGCGAACAGGGAGAGAGGTCTTGCAACCTCTCTCCCTGTCCTGAATGGATCCCCGTCGGTGAAGACGGGGAGGGGGTGTTACCCGACAACCGGGGTGATGGCATCATCCACCGCATTTCGCAGGCGGGCCTTCAATTGACTGTATTCGGTTTGCACGTAACTTTCCGCCCAGCGCTGATCGTCAATCATGTCCAATTTCACCGCGCAATATTTGTATTCCGGGGTTTTAGAGATCGGATCGAGATGATCGATGGTCAACTCATTGCAGGCACCGATCCACCATTGGTAGGTCATGTACACCGCACCAAGGTTGATGCGCTCGTTTACCGAGGCACGGGTAATCACCTTGCCGCGACGCGACGTTACCCAGACCAATTGCTGGTCACGGATGCCCAACAGTTCAGCATCCTTAGGATTGATCTGCACATAACCCGGCTCATCAGCCAAGGTGGCCAGGGCGGTACAGTTACCGGTCATCGAACGGCATGAGTAGTGGCCAACTTCACGCACGGTACAAAGCACCAACGGGAAATCATCATCCACCAGATCCATTGGCGCGCGCCATTCAGCGGCGAACAGCAGACCTTTGCCGCCCGGACGGTCAAATTTATCACCTTCATACAGCCACGGCGTGCCCGGGCTTTTTTCGTCGAGACAAGGCCAAGGAACATAACCGAAGCCGGCCAGTTTCTCATAGGTGGCACCCGCATACAGTGGGCATAATCCGCGCAGCTCGTCCCAAATTTCTTTGGTATTGTTGTAGTGCATCGGATAACCGAGGGCGGTGGCCAACAGGCTGATGATTTCCCAGTCGGGTTTTACATTGAACTTCGGTTCAATTGCTTTTTCGAAATGCTGGAAACCGCGATCCGCCGCAGTATAAACGCCTTCATGCTCACCCCAAGAGGTGGCGGGCAAGATCACATCCGCTTCGGCTGCGGTCTTGGTCATAAAGATGTCCTGCACGATCAGAAAATCCAGTTTATTGAACGCTTGGCGCATCAGCGACAGATCCGGTTCGGTTTGCAGCGGATCTTCGCCCATCACATAGTTGGCTCTGATCTCACCGCTGAGGATCTTATGTGGCACATCGGTCAGGGAAAAACCGGGTTCGCGATCCAGCGATTCCACACCCCAGGCGCGGGCAAACTTCTCGCTTAATTCGGGGTCAGCCACCGACTGATAGCCGGGAAACATATTCGGCAGCGCACCCATGTCGCAGGCACCCTGGACATTATTTTGACCACGTACCGGGCCGACACCCACGTTGGCTTTACCCAGGTTGCCGGTGAGTAGCGCCAAGCCAGACAAGCCCTTAACCACATCCACTGCCTGGCCCCATTGGGTCACACCCATGCCCCAAAGAATGGTGGCGGTAGGTGCGGCGGCATACATACGCATGGCTTCGCGAATTTGCTGCGCCGGCAGGCCGGTGATGGTTTCGGCGTATTCCGGCGTGTATTTGGCGACCATGGCGCGATATTCGTCGAAACCTTCGGTGTGGCGAGCCACATAATCGGCGTTATACAGACCTTCGTTAATCAACACATGAGCGAAGGCGTTGACCAGCGCCATATTGGAACCGTTTTTCAGCGGTAACCACAGATCGGCCAAGCGGGCGGTTTCTATGCGTCGCGGATCGCAGACGATAATCTTGGCCCCTTTTTGCTTGGCTTTAATGATCCGCCGCGCCACGATAGGGTGTGAATCCGCCGCGTTGTAGCCAAACACCAGCAAACATTTAGTGTCTTCAATTTCGCCAATGGAGTTGCTCATGGCCCCGTTGCCCAGCGTCACCTGCAGACCGGAAACCGAGGGGCCATGGCATACGCGGGCGCAGCAATCGATATTGTTATTGCCGATCACCGCACGGGCGAATTTTTGCATCACGTAGTTGGTTTCATTACCGGTGCCGCGGGAAGAACCGGTTTGCATAATGGCTTTGGCACCATATTTTTCTTTGATATCACGCAGGCGGGAGCTGGTGTACTCAATGGCTTCCTCCCAGGATACTTCTTCAAGCGAGCCGCCCTTTTCGCGGCGGATCATCGGGCTGCGCAGTCTGGGCGTCAGCAGACGGGTGTCATTAAGAAAATCCCAGCCGTAATAGCCTTTTAGGCACAGTTCGCCCTGATTGGTCACGCCATTAGCTGCTTCGGCGCCAACAACATTGCCGTTTTCAACCAATAAATTGATTTTGCAGCCGGAGCCGCAGTACGGACATACGGTAAGTGCTTTATGCATTATGCCATACCCCTTATGGAGGATTTTATACTGATAATCCAAAGATTAATGAAATATACCCTAAATAGTTCGAGTTGCAGGAAGGCGGCGACGCAGCGAGTCCCCAGGAGCTTACTCTCGTAAGTAACTGGGGTGAGCGAGGCAAACCAACGCACTGAAGTATGACGGGTATAAGCGGTCATGACAGGATGGCGCCTAAGCCTTCCAACGCGGCCCGCTGCCGTTTTTTCAGTTTCATCATTTCGACGGTTTCGTGGGTCATCAACACCAGTGCGTTGGTAGGACAAACGTTGACGCAGGCCTGACCTTCATCACGGCCCACGCAGAGATCGCATTTTTGCGCTTGTGCCTTGATGCTATGCCCGGAAAGCGGATTTCGCTCGTCATAAACACTGTGTGTGACGATATCCATTGCGCCATAGGGGCAGGCGACGGCGCAGGTTTTGCAGCCGATACATTTCTCCTGCAAGACCTGGATGGAATCTTCCGCGTGGATGATGGCACCGTTCGGGCAGGCGTTAGCACAGGGGGCGTCCTCACACTGGCGGCACAGTACCGGAGTACTGATATTCCACTCTTTCACCACTTTCAGCCGCGGCAGAAAGTTTTCGCGATTCAGCGCACCGGGATTTTCGCCGGTATGGGCCATAACGCAGGCGATTTCACAGGTAAAGCAGCCAATGCATTTTTGTGGATCAGCAATAACGAACCGGTTCATTCATTTCTCCTCGCGGTTCCAACTGTCGTGGTTCTTTAGGCCCACCAAGCTCGGCGGGTTAATAACCGTATATAAAGCAGGGTTTATGCCAGTTTGCATAATGGCGGCAATTATTTTGCCATGCTGATGGAAACAGGCTGGGAACGCCTACGGGGCCGCTGTTCCGGCTATCTCGCAGCGTCAATGACGCGGCAAGGTTGCGGCCCCTGACGGGGGAAAAAGGCTGGCCGTCTCTCCTATGTCGACATAATTGACGATGGTGGTCATATCGACACACGCCTTTGACGTCAGCTTTCGTCGTCAGCAACCAGCCAAGGGAAACCGCCGTCTCCGTGCCAGTCGCTTAAGCGTTGGAGTACAGTATTGACCGCCGCCGTCACTTTTTCCGTCATGGGAAAATAGAACGCCACCACATCCGGTTGGATACCGACAAACCATACCTCGGCAACGTCTTCGCTTAATTGATCGATCACAAAGCTAAGTGGAAGATTGTGGGTGCTCATAATAAACATATCGGCGATTTGCTGCGGGTCGATCAGGCGGATTTCCCCAGGGGCCAACGACATATCGGCCGCATCCACCACCACCACTCGGGCAGGATGTAACGCGCGTACCTGATGCACCACGTTTTCCGGTGTCGATCCGCCGTTGATCACCGTCCAGCCGGCCACCGGGCTGCGGCTCATTAATTCCGCCAGCAGCGGACCGGCACCGTCGTCACCCATCATGCTGTTGCCAACGGTCAGGACGACGCTATCAATGGTGTCGGGTGGCGTCATAACACCCTCCGCACAATCAGATAAATGGCGGGTTCATGCGTAATTTCAGTGAGTAGCGCGATCAGGTTTGCACTCCAGGCGGCGAAAGGTTCCACCTGATCGTCACGCAGCGGCGCCAGCGCGGTGGCCAGCAGATTGGTATGGGTACTGTCGATAACAATTTCCCCGAAGGTCAGCAAGCCTTGCATTTTGCGCCGTGCCTCGCCCGGTGCCAGCAGATCAACCCACTGCTGATATTGATCCAATGGGCAGCTAAATTCTTTATTCAGGCAGTCGATTACGCCAACGTGATGGCCAATGGCCAGGGAGTAATACATCACCTGTTTGGCCTGGGCCGGCATATCCTCGTCGCTATCGAGAAATTTCTGTCGCAGCGACCAAAAAACGACGTCAGCCATGATGCACCTCGTTGCCCAGGGTAAACATCAGCTGTTCAACAATTTCGCGCAGCCTAGGATCGTCATCCTGTTTCAGCCATAACGCCACGCGCTCCGCCAGGGTGTGTGCCGAGGCGTCGGCCAGCAAGGACAACAGCGTATCGCTGATCTTGCGGCCTTCGCCATAACCCGCCAGTAGCCGGGCTTCGCGCTCGATCAGCACTCGGGTATGCGACGGCACGTTTGGCAGCAGAACTTGTGCATGTTCGTCCGGCTGCTCATTGTGGTTTTCGCCCTTAAGCTTCTGGTCGAGCAGGCCAAGGGCGACGGCGAAACCATAGATGGTGGCGGCGGGTGTGGGCGGGCAACCGGGGATCCACACATCAATGGGCACAATGCTTTCGCTACCGCTCCATACGCAGTACAGATCGTGGAAAATACCACCACCGCAACCGCAGGCGCCGTAGGAGATGCAGATTTTTGGATCCGGCGCGGCGGCATAGGCGCGCAGGGCGGGCACTCGCATGGCACGGGTTACCGCGCCGGTGAACAGCAAAATATCCGCATGGCGCGGTGATGCCACCACCTTAATGCCAAAACGCTCTGCGTCGAACAGTGGGGTAATGGCGGCGAAAATTTCTATTTCACAACCATTGCAGCCACCGCAGTCGACCCGATAGACATAGGCTGAGCGTTTGATGTTCTTTAGCAAGGCGGTTTTTAACCCGAGCGTCGCCTCATCGGCCACCACCGGGGTGCTGATATGGTGCTGTAGCGGAATATCTAACCGGCTCATTGATGTTCTCTCCCCGAGTCATGGCTCAAACGCAGGTCACGGTTGTTTTGCAGGTTCTGGTGACGTTTGCAGTCCGGACAGGTTTCAAACTGCGGACGCAGCGCTTCGACCGCGTCGGCGTCCATGCCGGAATGGGTCAATAGCGCCATGGTGTAGTCGACGGATTTTTTGGCGGTAAATGGCTGGTGGCAGACGCGGCACTCCTGTAGCCGAAAGCTGGCTTTTACGTAAAGATCGGCCTTGCACGTAACCGCCAGTTCGAACTCTTCGGACAGGACGATGGCGCGGGTCGGGCAAACTTCTTCACAGCGGCCGCAAAAAATGCAGCGGCCCAGGAACAGCTGCCAGCGTCGTTCACCACTGGCCAAGTCGGTTTCCATGGTCAGTGCGTTGGCCGGACAAACGCTGGTGCAGGCCGCACAGGCGATACACTGCGTGGCGTCATAATGCGGCTTGCCGCGAAATCCCGGCGCGACCTCTATGGGCTTAAACGGATATTTAACCGTCGGTTCGCCGGCCTTTAGGATGGTCTTAAACAGTTTAAACATCGTTTAACCCTCTACTTAAGCGGCGAATGGGTGCGCTCAATGCCATAGCGTTCCAATTCCTGATAAGGCACGGTCTTCGATTTACGCCGGTTAATGTCCACCAGTGTAACGCGGTCGGTGCAGGAGTAGCAGGGATCCAGGCTACCGATGATCAGCGGCGCGTCGGAAATATTATTGCCGCGCAGCATATAACGCAGCACCGGCCAGTTGGCGTAGGTGGCGGCACGGCAGCGCCAGCGGAACAGTTTTTGGTTATCACCCAACATACTCCAGTGCACATCTTCGCCGCGTGGCGCTTCCGAGAACCCCAAGGCAAACTTATACGGTTGGTAAGTGAACCCTTCGGTCATCAATGGGCCACCCGGCAGATTATCCAAGCCGTATTCAATCATCGCCATCGAGTCCAGCACCTCCTTGACCCGGATCATCAGCCGCGAATACACATCGCAACCGTCCAAGGTAAACAGGTTTTTCGGCAGGTTGGCATAGTTGGCGTAAGGATGGTCAAAACGCATGTCGCGTTTAAAGCCACTGGCGCGAATCATTGGCCCCACCGGGCTGAAATCACGGGCTATTTTCGGGTCGAGCCGGCCGATGCCCTGGGTGCGTTGAGCCATATTGGGGGTGCTGAGCAGCATATCCACCAACTGTACAAAATCGGCGCGCATTTCGGCCACCAGCAACAGCGTTTTCAGCCGCTGTTCTTTCATGATATCGCGCCGCACGCCGCCGATCAGGTTCATGCCATAGGTTTTGCGCGCCCCGGTCAGCAATTCCGCCATGGTCATGGATTTTTCGCGCACCCGGAAGAACTGCATAAAACCGGTATCAAAGCCGACAAAGTGGCTCGATAGGCCGATATTTAATAAGTGGCTGTGCAGGCGCTCAACTTCGAGCAGAATGCTGCGGATGGCATGGGCGCGTGGCGGCACGACAATGCCCAGCGCATTTTCCACCGAACTGGTATAGGCCACACTGTGGGTAAATCCACAGATGCCACATACCCGATCGGACAAAAAGGTCACTTCGTTATAACCCATGCGGGTTTCTGCCAGTTTTTCCATGCCGCGATGGACATAAAACAGGCGATAATCGGCGTCGACAATCTGCTCGCCGTCAACGAACAGACGAAAGTGCCCCGGTTCGTCGGAGGTGATGTGCAACGGTCCAATAGGCACCACGCGGGTTTCACCGGCGGCGGCATTGTCGAACGGGTAGGTTTCCGTGTCGGTGGTCGGCGTTGGCCGTTGGCGGTAATCCATGCTGTCCTTGCGCAGCGGATAAAGATCTTCCGGCCAGTCGTCGGGCAGCACCAGGCGACGCTCATCGGGCAAACCCACGGGGATCAGACCATACATATCACGGATTTCACGTTCGCCCCATACCGCTGCCGGTACGCGTGGCGTTACCGACGGAAACTCCAGGGTGATGGCGCTGACCAGCGCTTTGACAATCACCCAGCACTTCTCTCCTTGCTCCATGGACAAGACATAATAGACCGCATAATCGCCGCACAAGGAGCGTTCGTCATTACCGAACAGCACCGACAGCCAGCCGCCTTGGTTATAATAGAGAAATTCCACCACGTCCGGCAGGGCGTTAACTTTTACCGTAATGGTTAATTGATTGGCGGTTTGCCATTCATGGGCCAATACCGCCGCCGGAAATTTTTCGTTTACCTGCGTCAGGTAACCCAGGCCGAGTTTATCGGAAATGCTATCAGTCACTTTTTTTCTCCTGACGGGGAATTTGAGGATGTCGCCGACGCGTTAGGTTGTGCGGCCCAGGGCCAGTTGAACGTCGTGGCGTCGCGATTAAGTACGATGGTGGCGGCGTTCTCCAATAAATGGACCACTGGCCGCGGGATATACGTGCCCATGCCCAGCATCAGTACCAGTAGCACCGCCATCGGCAAGGTGGTCAGCCAGCCCAGTTCGCCCTTACTGGTCGCTTCGGGTTTATCACCGAACAACGTCATGGCAATCATGCGTACCAGGCCGGCGAGTACCACAGTGAGCAACAGCAGTAGCACGAGGGTCAGGATGATATGGCCTTTAGCCAGACCGGCGGTGACCGTCATGAATTCACTCAGAAAGATATTAAATGGCGGCATGCCGCCCAGCGCCAGCGCACCTGCCGCCATCATGACGGCGGTCAGCGGCGTGACGCGCAGCAGGCCTTTTATCGCGCCCATATCGCGGGTGCCATACTTCAGCAAGATATTGCCGGACCCGCAAAACAACAGGGTCTTCGCCAGGCTGTGGTTGAGCGCATGCAGCAACGCCGCCAAGACGCCCAGTGGTCCACCGATGCCGACAGCCACCGCGATCAGTCCCATGTTTTCCACGCTGGAATAGGCCAATAGTCGCTTGATATCACGCTGTACCAGAATAAAGAAGGCGGCCACCGCGACCGATAGCAGACCGAAGATGATCAACAACCGACTGGGGTACTCTGCTCCGATGGCGGCAGAGATCAAGATGTAATAACGCAGGATAACCAGCAGCGCACAGTTAAGCAGTACCGCCGACAGCAGGGCGCTGGTCGGGCTGGGCGCTTCACTGTGGGCATCCGGCAGCCAGGCGTGCATGGGGAACAAACCGGTCTTGGTGCCAAAGCCTATCAGGATAAACACAAAGGCCAGATGCATCAGGGTCGGGTCAAGCAGGCTGGTATGTTTGAGTACCTCGGTCCAAAAAATCGCCTGGCCGGGATCCGGCATCACACTGGCGGCGTTGGAGTACACCAGAATGGTACCGTAGAGCCCAAATGCGACGCCGACGGTACAGATAATGATATATTTCCAAGCGGCCTCCAGCGAGGAGCGCTGACCGTACAATCCCACCAGAAACGCCGAGCTGAGCGTCGTGGCTTCCACTGCGGCCCACATCAGAATCAGATTGTTGCTGCTGACCACCAATAGCATGGTGAACAAAAATAGATGGAAAAAACCGTAATACTGGCACAGGGTAGCGACCGATATCTCCCCGGTATCCACCTCATGGCGCATATAACCCATGGAATACAGGCCGGTAATAAAACCAATAATGCCGAGGATCGCCAAGAACAGCGCACCCAGGCTATCGATATAGAACCAGCTGTGTGCCGCCAGCAGGCTACCCTGGGTCATGACCATGCTGACAACCCACAAGGCTTCCAGCAGCAGCGCGGTGATACCCAGGGCGTGCAGGGCGGTGACCACGCCGCGCGCTGCGCTGCCCAGCAGACAACAGGCAAACGCCAGTAGCGAGAATACCAGCGGCGTAATCAGTAACAGTAAAACAACAACGGTATTGCTCATCTCATTACCCCTTCAGCGCCGTCAGTTGATTAACGTCAAGCGTGTTGAGTGTGCGATAGATTTTTCGCGCCATAAACGCCATGATCAACACGGCGAATATCGCGTCGGTGGCAATACCGATTTCCACCAGTTCCGGTGCACGATTGGCTAACAGGGCCAGTGTCAGGTGTGAACCGTTTTCCATCAGGCAATAACCGAACACCTGCTTGAGAATATTACGTTGGGTCACAATACACAGCAGGCCGAGCAGGAAATGGCCAAGCGACACGGCCAAGGCCGGTTTTAATGCCGCCACCATCGGCAGGTTGACCGGTGCCACCACAAACCAGCACAGCAGGACAATGACCGCCGCCGCCAGCATGAGCATGGTGGGGCTGATAATCCCGCCGTCGGCGCCGGGATCCGACAATGTGCTAAAGGCCCGAGCCATAATCAACGGCACCAGTATGACCTTGGTGATCAAGGCGCTGAGTGACCACAGTAATAATTGATGAGCATGCAGCGTTTCTGCCAGGGTGAAGAAAATCAACACCAATACCAGCGACTGCAGTGCATATAAACAGCAAGAGACGATGGGGCGTTTGGCGCCAATCACCAGCAGTGAGGTGATCATCATCAGCCCTGCCAGGTTATTGACAATAAGAGATCCGGTCATAGTCTTCTTCCTTATCCAAGCCAGGCAACGGCAATAAAACTGGAGCACAGCGACATCACCACCAGCACGGCAAGCACCGCACTCATGGCCAGCGGGATCGGTGCGGCTTGAGCCACCTCATCGCTGGGCTTGCCGGGAACCACGCGCCCAAACCAATAGAGTAACCAGACGAAGCTGGCGACGGATTCAATCAATACCAGAATCATCAGTGGCGTCAGCACCCAATACTGGCGCGACAGGGCGAAACCGGCGGCGAAAATCGGGAACTTACTGAAAAAACCGTTAAATGGCGGTACACCGGTGATGGCCAGCGCCGCGACGCAAAAGCCGATGCCGACTAACGGCATCTTGCCGAGTACCCCGCGCAGTCGTGGTAGCATGCGGGTGCCGCAGCTGTAGCTGAGTGCGCCGGCGACCAGAAAGAACAGGCTCTTGGCGAAGGCATGGTTAAAGATGTAAGCGATGGCCCCAGTGAACGCTTCCTTGGAACCTAAAATCGCCAGTGACAGGGCAAAAAAGATGTAGGCCAATTGGGTGATAGTGGACCATGCCAACAGGCGTTTCATGTCCTTTTGCGGCAGATACATTATAAACCCGTAGATCATGGTGATCACCGCCATCACCATGCCGACCCAGCCAATAATATGCGGTACATCACCCGCCGACAGGATAGCGCGGGCAAAAATATACACCCCGACTTTCACCATCGAGGCTGCATGCAGATAGGCGCTGACCGGTGTTGGCGCCTCCATGGCATCAGGCAGCCAGGCCTGCAACGGCAATTGTGCTGATTTTCCCCAGGCCGCCACTAATATGCCGCCGAAGACGATAAGCGCAACGTCGCCGTGCAACTGGCTCAAGGCGCTCAGGGCAAAGGTGCCGGTGGTGACAAACAGCATCGCCGCCGCCAGATACAACCCTATAGAGGCAAAGTGGGTGATCAGCAGTGCTTTCATGGCTGAACGCTGGGCTTTCGGCGTACTGTAATAACCGATAAGCGCCCAGGAGCAGCCACCGGTGATTTCAAAGAACAACAGTTGGCCAAGGAGGGTGGACGAGAGTACCAACCCGGCCATCGCGCCGATAAACACCAGCAGGAAGGCATAATAACGATTGGTGCCTTCATGGGGATGTTCGCGGTTGCCGGTGGTCAGATAACCGGTGGAATAGAGGCTGACCAGTAATCCTAAAAACACCACGGCAAACACGATCAACGTACTGATACGGTCGATGGTGATGCCAATGAGCGCAACATCGCCATAGTGCAGCAAGGTATAGGTGGTGGCGATTTTACCGCCGGAAAAAAACGCCTGTGCCAGCAGTAACGTGCCGACAGTGGCCAGCAACGCAAACAGCGTGCACAGCCATTTTGCCATCCTTTGAGGTAGACAGGCGGTCAGCAGCGCGCCGACAAACGGGACCAGAACAGTCGCAAGGGCTATATTCTCCATAATGAATTTCCTGGCTCCTTAAAGTCCGGTGAGGTAAAAAACAAAGGACAACGCGGCGACGCCGAATCCCAACCAGGTCACGCGCGGAATCAATAAAAAACGTCCGCGCGCCAAGCTGTTTTCAAACAGGGAAGCGAGAATAAATACCACCAGCAATTTAATCATCATGGCGACCAGCGCCCACAGTAAGGCACCGGCAGTGAGTTCGGCCGCGTTGCCGAAGGGAAAAAATACCACCAAAAACAGTTCAGCCATCACCACCTGTTTGAGGCCAAGACCCCATTTCACCAGTGCCAGGCCGGAGCCGCTATACTCCGTTAGCGGGCCCTCTTGCAGCTCTTGCTCTGCTTCCGCTACGTCGAAGGGGATTTTGCCCATTTCGATAAAGGTAGCGAAGCCGCAGGCCAACAGTGCCAGCAGGGTGGCGGTAGGTGATTGCCAACCCGCAGACAGGGTCGCACCGATGGTGCCGATATTGGTGGAACCGGCAATCATCGCCACCACCAGTAGCGCCAGCATCAAGGTGGGCTCCACCAGAACCCCCAACGTCAGCTCGCGGCTGGCGCCGATACCGGCGAAGGTGCTGCCGGTATCGAGCCCGGCCAGCGAGAAAAAGAAGCGAAACAAGGCGAACAGGTACAACAGGGCAATCAGATCCCCCGCCGCGCCAAACGGTGAGAACCGGGTCAATATGGGTAGGGTCATGGCGACCAGCAACATGCTGCCTATCAAGACATAGGGCATGACACGAAATACCGGACCGGCCTGTTCTGGCGCCACGTCCTGGCGCATTAACAGCTTGATCAAATCGCGATAATCTTGCCCGATGCCAGGTCCGCGCCGGGAGTGCATTCGGGCGCGGATTTGGCGTGAAATACCGGTCATTAGCGGGGTTATCGCCAACAGCAGCAGGGCTTGAACCAGCGCAAACAGCCCCATGGTCAGCGACGGCAATGGTTGTATCAACATGGTCTATCTCCTCAGAGGGCGGTGGCAAGCAGCAAGATCACCAGCGCGGCGACCACGTACAGGCAGTAGATACGAAAATCCCCCCCCTGCAACACCTGGACCCTCACCCCTAATCGCTGGGTGATACGTACCAATGGATTAATGATATCGTCATCCCAAAATGGCTCGATCCGGCCGGCGCTTTCAGTCACACGCTCCAATACACGGCGCAGCAGCGGGGAAGGATCAAGCTGGCTGCGCAACCGGTAAAGACCGGAGAACATCACGCGCAGCGGTTGGGTAAAGCTGCCGGCTGACATGGCCATCAGCGGTTCCCAGGCATAACCGCAGGCCCAGGGTTCGCCGTGGCGGCGATAACCCGGCTGATCGCCTTTGCGCAACAGGTAAATGCCCAGCGGAATCAGCGGCAAGGCCAGCAGCAAGATCAATATCAACAAGGGGGACAGCATGGCCTGGCTGGCCTGTTGGGGAATGAGCAGCGTACCTTGCACCACGGTAATCTCATGGGCATGGCTTAAGCCGGCGGCTACGCTGGCCAATATCGGTGCTACCACCGAGGCCCCGGCGCCCAAAGCGACGCACAGCAGCGCCAGCAGCAGCATAGACAGCGTCATTTGCCAAGGCACCTCACGCGCCTGGGAAGCCCGTTCGCTGCGTGGCGCGCCGCAAAAACTGATGCCATAGACTTTAACAAAACACATGGCCGCCAACGCACCTGTGATCGCCAGCATCACGATGGCTACCGGACCGCTCAGTCGCATAATAAAGCTGCCGTCATGGCTCATGGTAAACAGGGATTGGTAGGTGTACCACTCGCTGACAAATCCGTTTAGCGGCGGCAGCGCGGAGATCGCCATACAACCGATCAAAAATGCCACGGCGGTGAGCGGCATCAGCCGGCCCAGTCCCCCCATCTTTTCCATATCCCGGCTGTGCACCCGCCAGATAATCGCACCGGCACCGAGAAACAGTAACCCTTTGAATACGGCATGGTTCAACAGATGGTAGAGTGCGCCAAGCAGGCCCAGCGCGGCCAGTACCGGATGATGGGCGGCAATGCCAATCATGCCCACGCCGACCCCCATCAAAATGATGCCGATGTTTTCCACCGTATGCCAGGCCAGTAAGCGTTTAATATCGTGCTCCGCCAAGGCATAGAGTACCCCAAGCACTGAGGATACTGCGCCAAAGGCCAGCACCATAATGCCCCACCAAAGTTGGCTGGCACCCAGCAGGTCGATCCCCACCTTGATAATGCCGAAGATGCCGATTTTTACCATTACGCCGGACATCAAGGCCGATGCATGAGAAGGGGCCGCGGGATGTGCGCGCGGCAGCCAACTGTGTAATGGCAGCATGCCCGCCTTGGCACCGAAACCAAAAAATGCGAGCAGGAACACCACCGAGGCGGCGGCGGGGGACATGGATAAGGTACGAAACGAGGCAAATTCCAGGCTGCCGCTTTGCCGCCACATCAAGAAGAACGACACCATGATCAGCACCGAACCGGCGTGGGCAATAAAGAAGTAGAGCAGCCCGGCGTTAATTGACTCTTCGTCCTGATCGGCTATCACCAGGAACCAGGACGCCAGCGACATCATTTCGAAGAAAATGATAAACCAGAAGGCATTATCCATCACCACCAGCGTAACCATGGAGGCGATAAACAGGTTCATAAAGAACCCCATTGCCGCCGCGCCCCGGCCTATATATTCACGCACATAGGCAATGGAGTAGAGGGCGCATACGGTCACCAACAAGGAAATCACCAGCAGCATAAAAGCCGCCAGACCGTCCAGGCGCACGCTGAACGCAGCGAAGGGAAAAGGACCGGCGGTGGTATAGGTGAGGGTTTCCCCACTAAGCAGTACCGGTGCGGCGGCCAGCAGGCCGAGGATGCCACCGGCCATCGCCGTCAGGCCGGCGACCCATATTGCCAGATGCTCCTGACGGGCCAGCAACAGCGAGAGCAAACCACCGATAATGTACAGCCCGAGTGAGCCGCTGAGTAACTGAAATGCACTCATATTTACTCCTGCCCTGGGGTCGTGTGGGAAGCGATATCCAAATCGGCGGATAACCCGCGCGCCGCATAAAGACGTCGGCGTTGGTTGGTCTGTTCCACCGCGTCGTCATCCACCAACACCAATGCATTGGTTGGGCAGACCTGGACACATTGCGGACCGTCGGGATGAAAATCGCAAAGATCACATTTCACCGCCACGTTGCGTATTCCGGCATTCCAGGCCAGAAAGGGATTCATGTTTTTTGGACTTTCGGGAACGTCGGCCAGTTGTTGAGACGGAATAAAATGCGTAAACAACGTAGGCATATTGACCGGCGTGCTGCCGGACGGCGTAATGGCACCAAACGGGCAGGCCAGTCCACACAATTTGCAACCGATACACAGGCTCTCATTAAGGATGATGGCGTCGGGGCCAAGGGTAATGGCGTTAACCGGGCAGACACGGGCGCAAGGCGCGTCTTCGCACTGGCGGCAGAGCAAGGGCGCGGTGTATTGGGCAGTACGTGTTACGGACAGTCTGGGATAAGACTGCAACCCTACGGCTTTATGTGCCTCGGTACAGGCGGCCATACAGGTATTACATCCAATACAAAGCTGTGGCTCCGCGATAACAAAGCGGTTCATAACCTTCTCCTCCAGGAGAAACGGATGACAGTCAGGCTGCATGCTGAAAGATGATGCTGGCGAGTAAAGCATATTCCATGCCACTCATGTGGTTATCGGTGGAGAAGGCCGTGGGCGCGGGGTTGCGGCATTATGGGTACTGGCCAAACGCTGTCGGCACCGGTCAATCGTCATAAGTGTCGACCCGGGTTGCCGGTACCGCGTCGTCATAAATGACGAAAGGTGGCGATGACAGCCGATGGGGGAATGGTTGAAAAAACGCTTAATTTAATGAATTGATTTGTATCATAAAATTAACCTACGTGACCATGATAAGCTGGCATCTGTTTTGCAATGATCGCAAGATAAATGACAATCGTCTGAAAGAGGCGGAGTATTGGGCGGAATAAGACATGCATGAATTAACCCTGGCGCAGAACACGCTGGAGATTGTCGAACAGCAAGCGCGATTAAACGGCGCCAGTCGGGTTACCGGCGTCTGGTTGTCCATCGGGGCGTTTTCTTGCGTAGAGGCGGAGTCATTGCAATTTTGCTTTGACATGGTTTGTCGCAACACCTTGGCACAAGGCTGTTCGCTCCATCTGGACGTGCAGGTGGCACAAGCCTGGTGTCGCGCGTGTGAACGGCAGGTGACGTTGCCGGACGCGCCGGTGCTGATCTGCCCGTTGTGCGGCGGCCATGCCCTGCAGACCGACGCCCATGACAATATTCAAATCAAACGTCTTGAAGTGGCCTGAAGTGCCAGCCAATATTGGCGCAATACCCTCAATAGTTCGTCTTGCGGAAAGCCATTACCACTGCAACGGGAAGTATGACGGGTATGTCGACGCGTCAGGTCGACCCGATCCATCGTTAAGCGAGGAAATTATTCATGTGCAGTACCTGCGGTTGCGCCAAAGGCGAACGCCATATTGAGGGTGACGAACCTGTTCAACAAGGTTCTCACCATGAACATGCCCATGAACATGCCCATCCGCATGACCATGCCGACGAGCATGCCGTCAGCCCTGGTGGTCATGAGCATACCCATGATCACATTCACGATCACGCGGCCGGTGACGGTTTCCATGAACATACGCATGATCACATTCACGATCACCGGTCCGATTCGGGCTTACATGGGCATATGCATGGCCATGACCATACATCCGGCTTGCCTCGTCATGCGCAGGGGCATGTCCACACCTCGGACACCGACTCGGTGAAACCGGAGCATCTGGCGGCACGGGCTTACGATCGCTCGTCGGCAGCGCTGGCCTCGCGCCGCGTCACGCTACCCGCCAATGGCGCGGCGGCACCACTGGTGATTCATCATCATCACTACCATGGTGAGGTGCATCACCATTATTACAATGGCTTGCCGCCGGCCGCGTGTCGACCCGAAGAACGGGACGGTAGCTCGATGTCTGGGGCGATACGCCAGGACGATTTGCCCGGCGATCGGTATGATGCTTTGGCTGATGATGGGTATGCCGATCTACACGCGGGTCCGCACGATGATCTGCACTCTGATCTGCATTCTGACCCACACGCTGATTTGCACTATGGACATGGCGAGGCCGGCGTTCATGCTCCTGGTCTTAGCCAGCGGCGCTTGGTGGAAATCGAAATTGATGTGCTGGACAAGAATAATCGCCTGGCGGCGCAGAATCGTGAACATTTCCAGGCGCGTCACATTCTGGCGCTTAATCTGGTGTCCAGCCCAGGTTCGGGTAAAACCACGCTGCTGACTGAAACGCTGCAGCGGCTCAAAGATCGGATAAGTTGCGCGGTCATTGAGGGGGATCAGCAAACTACCAATGACGCCGATCGTATTCGTGCCACCGGCGCTCCCGCGATCCAAGTGAATACCGGCAAAGGCTGTCACCTTGATGCGCAGATGATCCAGGATGCTACCCGCCGGTTGGCACCGCCGGACCACAGCCTGTTGTTTATTGAAAACGTTGGCAATCTGGTTTGCCCGGCGGGTTTTGATCTTGGCGAACGTCACAAGGTGGTGGTGCTTTCCGTCACCGAAGGCGAGGACAAACCGTTAAAATACCCTCATATGTTCGCCGCTGCTGACGTTATGATCCTGAACAAAACGGATTTATTACCCTGGGTTAATTTCAACGTCGACACCTGTATTGCCAACGCCCGCAGGGTCAATCCGGCCATGGTGGTACTGATGCTATCCGCCACCACCGGTGACGGTATGGATACCTGGATCAGCTGGTTGGACGAGCAGCGGGCTAGCTAATCGCTGCGCCGCCAGCATCCGGCGGCCTACCGAGTAACGCCTGACAGAACGGGCTGGAGAAACAACACATGTGTATAGGCATTCCCGGACAGGTTATCACGCTGGACGAAACCAGCCCAGGCAATGCCTGGGTTGACGTCTGCGGCGTCAAGCGGCGGGTGAACGTCCGGCTGGTCTGCGCCGATGCCGCCGCCATGACGGCGCTGCCGGGGCAGTGGGTTTTGGTTCACGTAGGTTTTGCCATGAGCCTGCTTGATGAAAGTGAGGCCAAGGAAACCCTCGACGCGTTGCGGCAAATGGGTGAGATGGAGCCGGATGTGGGTTTGTTCCTGCAAGGAGGCGAGTCCCATGCGGTTCGTTGATGAGTACCGCCAGCCGGAACTGGTCAACGGGCTGGTGGCGCGTATTGCCGAGCGGATGCCACTGACCGGTTATACCGATGCACATCCACTGCAGGTAATGGAAGTCTGCGGCGGACATACTCATGCCATTTTCAAATTTGGCCTCGATAAACTGCTGCCGTCGGCGTTGGAATTCATCCACGGGCCAGGCTGCCCGGTTTGTGTACTGCCGGCCGGCCGTATTGACGCCTGCCTGGAAATCGCACTGCGGCCCGGGGTGATTTTTTGCACCTTTGGTGATGCTATGCGGGTGCCTGGCCGTCATGGTTCGCTGCTGAGCGCCCGGCAACAGGGGGCCGATATCCGTATGGTATGGTCTCCGCTCGACGCACTGGCCATCGCCAAGCAGCACCCCGATCGGCCTGTGGTATTTTTTGGTATCGGCTTTGAAACCACCATGCCCGCCAGCGCCATAACCCTGCAACAGGCGCGCGCCGACGGTGTGAAAAACTTTTTCCTGTTTTGCCAGCATATTACCCTGATGCCCACCTTAAAAAGCCTGCTCGGACAGCCGGACGTGCGCATCGACGGTTTTATTGCGCCGGGGCATGTCAGCATGGTGATCGGTGAGCAGCCGTTTGCCTATATAAGCGACGTATGCCACAAGCCGGTGGTGGTGACTGGGTTTGAGCCCGGGGATATCCTGCAGGGAATGTTGATGCTGATTGAACAATATATCGACGGGCGTTGTACGGTGGAAAACCAGTATCGCCGCGTGGTGCCTGAACAGGGCAATAACCTGGCACAGCGCGCCATGAACCAGGTGTTTGTTACCGAGGGTGCCAGCGAATGGCGTGGCCTGGGTGTGATAGCCGACTCCCGGGTCAACCTGCGTCCCGAATGGATGGAGTATGACGCCGAGCAACGTTTTAATCCCGAGCAGCATCCGGTAGCGGATGACCCGCGCGCGCGCTGTGGTGCGGTGCTGACCGGCCGTTGCAAGCCGGCCGACTGCCCGCTGTTTGGTAATGTATGCACGCCGGAAAATGCGTTCGGCGCGCTGATGGTTTCTTCAGAAGGCGCTTGCGCCGCCTGGTATCAATATCGTCGGAGTGAGGCATGAACAAACAGATTACGCTGGCGCACGGCAACGGCGGCGGCGCCATGCAGGCGCTGATCAGTGATGTTTTTATCAAGGCGTTTGACAATCCGCTGCTGAGCACCGGGGAAGATCAGGCGCGCCTGCCGCTCGCCGAACTGAATGGGCTGGGCGATCGACTGGCATTTACCACCGACAGCTATGTGGTTGATCCCCTGTTTTTCCCCGGCGGGAACATTGGCAAGTTGGCGGTATGCGGCACCGCCAACGATGTGGCGGTCAGTGGTGCCACGCCGCGCTGGCTGTCATGTGGGTTTATGCTTGAAGAGGGTCTGCCGTTAGAGACGTTGCAACGCATTGTCCAGTCCATGGCGGCCACTGCCCGCGACGCCGGTATCCAAATTGTCACCGGCGATACTAAAGTAGTACCCCACGGCGCGGTGGATAAAGTGTTTATCAATACTGCCGGGCTGGGTGTTATTCCCCTGGGGCTGGATTGGGGCGTGAGTCAAATCCGCGCCGGGGATCGCATTTTGGTGAGCGGTACGTTGGGCGATCATGGCGCAACGATCCTCAATTTGCGTGAGCATCTGGGCATGGAAACGGATCTGGTCAGTGACTGTGCGGTTTTGGCCCCGCTGATCGCACCGTTGCGCGCCATTGCGGGTGTGCGTACCTTGCGCGACGCCACGCGCGGCGGCGTGACCGCCATTTTGCATGAATTTACCCGCGGCAGCGGTTGCGGCATGAATATTCACGAGGCGGCACTGCCGGTGAAAACCACGGTGCGCGGGCTGTGCGAACTGCTCGGCCTGGAAGCGCTCAATTTTGCCAATGAAGGCAAACTGGTGCTGGTGGTCAGTCCTCAGGCGGAGCAGCAAGTTCTACAAACCCTGCATCATCATCCTTTGGGACGCGATGCTGTAACCATCGGCGAGGTCACCGATGATAAGCAGGTGCGACTGTGTGGACTGTACGGCGTGAGCCGGTTGCTCATGTTACCCCATGATGAACCATTGCCGAGGATTTGCTAAGCGGAGCTTACCATGGCGACCAATGGTGTGCGGCTGACCATCAAAGGCAAGGTCCAGGGCGTGGGTTTTCGCCCCACCGTGTGGCAGGTGGCCCAGCGTCTTGGTGTTATCGGTGATGTTGGCAATAACGCCGCTGGGGTTGAAGTGCGCCTGTGGGGCAGCGATGCCACGGTGTTTATCCTGGAACTACGGCGAAGCTGTCCGCCGCTGGCGGTCATTGACAGTATTGACACTGCCCCCTGGCACTGGGTGAACCGTCCGTTAACCTTTAGCATTATTCCCAGTCATGGCGGTGCCATGTCGACCCAAGTGGTGCCGGATGCCGCCACCTGCGTTGATTGTCTGGCCGAACTGAACGATCCGGCCAACCGTCGCTGGCGTTACCCCTTTATCAACTGCACTCATTGCGGACCACGGTTCACCTTGATCCGCCGCATGCCTTACGATCGGCCGAATACCGCCATGGATCGTTTTCCGTTATGTGCTGCGTGCCTGGCTGAATATCAGCATCCCGCCGATCGACGTTTTCACGCCCAGCCGAACGCCTGTCCACACTGTGGACCGCAGGTCTGGCTGGCGAATGCGCAGGGCGCGGTACTGGCCGCGAAAGACCAGGCCATTGCCGAGGCCGCGAGGCGGCTGTGTGCCGGCGAGATCCTGGCGATCAAAGGGCTGGGTGGGTTTCATCTGGCCTGCGACGCCACCAATGGTCTGGCGGTGATGCACCTACGCCAACGCAAACGCCGACCGAGCAAGCCGCTGGCGGTGATGGTGCCTGACATTGCCTGGCTGCAGCGCTGGGCAGGGCATGACAATCCGGCGTTAACCCAGTTGCTACAATCCCCAGCCGCGCCCATTGTATTGATCCCCTGGCCGGTCGACAGCCGACAGGATGTGTGGCACGACACGGCGGGCGAGACGTGGACAAAAACGCGTTCTGGTAGCGAAGCATGTTATGGACCGCACCAACGTCCGCTTTGTGATTTGATTGCCCCGCAATTGCATGAGTTGGGCGTGATGCTGCCGGCCAATCCGCTGCAACATCTATTAATGCGCGCTGTTGGCCGGCCGCTGGTGATGACCTCCGGCAACCGCAATGGCCGGCCGCCGGCACTGGACAACTCACAGGCGCTGAACGATCTGGCCACTATCGCCGACGGCTGGTTATTGCACGATCGTGACATTGTGCAACGTGCTGACGATTCTCTGGTGCGCTTAAGCACATCGGGTGTGGAGATGTTGCGCCGCTCGCGCGGCTATGTACCGGATACCCTTGCCTTGCCGCCCGGTTTTGCCAGGTCGCCGGCTATTCTGGCGCTCGGGGCGGATTTAAAAAATACCTTTTGTCTGCTGCGGGACGGGCAAGCGGTGTTGAGCCAGCATCTCGGGGATCTGGCCGACGAAGGCATCCAGCAGCAACAGCAGCAGGTGTTGGCGCTCTATCGTGATATCTGGAACTTTACTCCCACACGGGTGGTGGTGGATGCCCATCCCGGTTATGTTAGCCATCGCTGGGGTGAGACGTTGGCGGCAGAGCTCGGCGTGCCTTGCATCAGCACACTGCATCACCACGCACACCTGGTCGCCTGTCTGGCGGAACAGGGCTGGCCTCTCGATGCCGGCCCGGTGATCGGCCTGGCCCTGGATGGGTTAGGCTACGGCGCGCCGTGCACAGCAGAAGAGGGTATGGATGATGCCGCCGGTAATTCGGCCAGATGGTGGGGCGGCGAGTGCCTAAAAGTGGATTATTGTCACTGCGAGTGGCTGGGCGGGTTGCCCGCCGTTGCCATGCCGGGAGGGGATCTGGCCTCACGCCAGCCATGGCGCAATCTATTGGCACAGTGGTTGCGTTTTGTGCCCGATTGGCGCGATTTGCCCGAGGCGGCCATGATCGTGCGCGCTGAGGGCGAGCTGTTGGCCCGCGCAATAAACCGGGGCATCAACGCGCCCATGGCATCGTCTACCGGACGGCTGTTTGATGCGGTGGCCGCGGCGCTGGGACTTTGCGAGCGTGAAATCAGTTGGGAAGGTGAGGCCGCCTGCCGGCTGGAGGCCTTAGCCTGGCGGGCACCGGCCAAAGCTGCGCAAAGCACTATTCCCGTTACGCTACCGCTGCTGGGTAACCGGCTGGATCTGGCCACGTTCTGGCGCCAATGGCTTGACTGGCGTGCTGAGCCCGCCGATCGTGCTTATGCTTTTCATTTGGCCCTGGCGCAAGGATTCGCTGCGCTGGCGCGCCAAGCGGCACAGCGCCATGGCTTGACTACGCTGGCGCTCTCGGGCGGGGTAATGCATAACCGCTTGTTCCGGGAATTACTGGTGGCTGAATTACCGGCGCTACGTATTCTGCAACCCTCACGACTGCCGGCCGGCGATGGGGGACTGGCACTCGGACAGGCGTTGATTGCCGCCGCTCGTTATGCACAATGAACCCCTGACCCACCCAGCACACTGATACTGACGACAGGCTCACCACCAGGCCACCGCCAACACCGGCGCTGCTTGCCTTCCTCTATTAGCCCATTAGCCCACCGATCTACCTATCTACCTATCTACCTATCTACCTATCTACCTATCTACCTATTTACCTATTTACCTATTTACCCATTTACCCAGCGGCTAATCGCCTATCGAGCTGTCGGTGAGAGTATATCGGCCTGATGTTAATACGCATTTTTTCTGCCGTGTAACGCGTGTTTACACTTTGATTATGATGGTAACAAAGGTCTCAACTTCTCATGCTCATAACCTGATATAAACAAATGGTTAACATTATTAAAATAACCGTACCCGCGATACCCAATAGATTTCGAGCGTCAGGACGTGTTCCCTGGTCGTTTTCGAGACCATAGTTTTTTTCGGCTCACCCCAAACATGGCCGATTCAAAGATAGGACAACCACTATGTTCAATTGGACGTCAACACAGCGCAACGTGGCTTTCGCCTGCTTTGCCTGTTGGATGTTGGATGCTTTCGACTTTTTTATTCTGGTCTTTGTATTAAGCGATCTGGCTGCCTGGTTCCATACCGATATCGCCAGCGTTTCCATTTCCATTATGCTGACGTTAGCGGTACGCCCACTCGGTGCTCTGTTATTCGGACGCTTGGCAGAAAAGTATGGCCGTCGACCCATCCTGATGATTAATGTATTGATGTTTTCGGCATTTGAACTGTTATCGGCCTGGTCGCCTACTCTGGCGATATTTATCGGACTTCGGGTGTTATACGGCGTGGCGATGGGGGGGATATGGGGGGTCGCGTCATCACTGGCGATGGAAACCATACCGGATCGTTCCCGCGGCCTGATGTCGGGCATTTTTCAGGCGGGTTATCCCGCCGGGTATTTATTGGCATCCATTATCTTTGGTCTGTTCTTTAGCCTGGTCGGCTGGCGCGGTATGTTCCTGATCGGCGCGTTGCCGGTGCTGCTGCTGCCGTTTATTTACTTTAAGGTTCCCGAATCACCGGTTTGGCAAGCCGCCCGGGAGCGTAAAGAGAGCGTCGCGTTATTGCCGATTATCCGTACTCACTGGAAGTTATGCCTGTATATGGTGGCGCTAATGGCCTGCTTTAACTTTTTCAGCCATGGCACCCAGGATCTCTATCCGACCTTCTTAAAAGTACAACACGGTTTCGGGCCACATACCGTCAGCATTATCGCGATTTGCTACAATATTGCCGCCATGCTAGGTGGAGTCGTCTTTGGTAGCCTGTCGGAAAAAATTGGCCGTAAAAAAGCCATTATCTTCGCCGCATTGCTGGCCCTGCCAGTCCTGCCGCTGTGGGCGTTCTCTACGGGTTCGGTGATGATTGGCCTGGGGGCGTTTCTGATGCAGTTTATGGTACAGGGCGCCTGGGGCGTAGTGCCCAGCTATTTGACGGAGCTGGTTCCCGCCAATTCCCGAGCTGTCTTGCCAGGGTTCGTTTACCAATTGGGCAATCTGATCGCCTCGGTGAACGCGACCTTGCAATCGCGCATTGCCGAGGCCCATGGTAATAACTATGGTCTGGCCATGGCGGTGGTGGCCGGCACCGTGGCGATTTTAATTTGCCTACTGGTCTCATTCGGACGTGAAACCCAGGGCAAAGCCCTCTCGGGTTACGAGCCGACGGGCAGCGGTGCGCCGGCCAAATAAACCGACGGTGGCCGTCAGGCAATTTTACGCCGGAACAACCAATATGCCCCGCTGCCGGTGGTGGCTGTAATCACCAGCAGCGGCCATAGGCTGTGCCAGATAATGCCAAAATCGGCATCCTTAAGATAAATTTCCTTAATGATGTCGGTAAAATGGCGCACCGGGTTAATCCAGGTCAGGGTTTGCAGCCACTGGGGCATATTTTCCACCGGTGCCACATAACCAGACAGCAAAATAGCCGGCATCATAAACACAAAAACCCCGATAAACGCCTGTTGCTGTGTTGAGCATAACGAGGAGATCAGCAAGCCAAAACCCACCAACGACAAACCGTACAGCAGCAAGGTGACATAAAACAGCGTCAACGAACCGGCAAAGGGGATGCGATAACCCAGGATACCGATAACCAGTACAATCGAGGCTTGCACGGTTGCCACCATTAACGCCGGTACTGCTTTGCCGATAAAAATCTGCCAAGTGGCCAGCGGTGAAACCAACAGTTGATCAAGCGTGCCTTGCTCACGTTCGCGCGCCACGGACAGCGAGGTGACGATCAACACACCAATGGTGGTGATCAGTGCAATCAGCGAAGGTACAACAAACCATTTATAATCAAGATTGGGGTTATACCAGTTGCGGATGGTCAGCTCGCTGTTATCGGCTTTGGGCCGGGAACCCAGCAAATCCAATTGGTAGGTATTGATGATTTGCTGGACATAATTGGCAGCGATCTGGGCGCTATTGGAATTGCGTCCGTCGAGTAACAACTGCAGCGGTGCCGGTACGCCGGCAGCCAGATTGCGGGAAAAATTCGCCGGGAAGCGCACCACCAGCAAGGCTCGCTGGTTATCGAGCGTGGTCTGAATTTGCTGTGGGCTGTGTAGCAGCAAAACCTGGGTAAACGACCGTGCCTTGGCCAAACGCTGTGTGAGTTCAACCGAGTTCTGGCCGCTGTCATCGCTGTAAATCGCGATGGTGGCATGGGTCACTTCCAAGGTGGCGGCGAAAGGAAACAGCAAGACCTGCAGGATGACCGGCATGACCAAAATCATTCGGGTTTGCGGATCACGCAACAGTGTCTGGAGCTCTTTGACGATCAGTGTCCAAAGTCGGTAAAACATGTTGGTTCCTTAATCCAGGCGGCGCTTGGTTTTCCAGGCCGTCAAGCCAATAAATGCCAGCGCCGAAGCCACCAGAAACAGGGTATTCATCAACAGGATCCCGCCTATGTTCCCTGCCAGAAACAGACTTTGCAATGTGCTGACAAAATAGCGCGCCGGAATGATAAAGGTCACGGCGCGCACCACCGCAGGCATACTTTCAATTTGGAAGATAAACCCTGATAGCATCACGGCAGGCAGAAAAGCCGCGTTAAGCGCCACCATGGCAGCGTTGAACTGGTTGCGGGTCAGGGTGGAAATCAATAACCCCATGCCCAGTGTGCTGGCCAAAAACAGGCTACTGATACCGAACAACAGTAACCAAGAACCGCGAAAGGGCACGGACATCACCCATACCGCCACTATCATGCAAAGCGCCATCGCACCCATGCCTAGCACATAATAGGGCAGCAGTTTGGACAGCAGCAGTTCGGCACGGGTGACCTGGGTAGACAATAACGCTTCCATGGTGCCGCGCTCCCACTCACGGGCGATCACCAGTGACGTCAGAATGGCACCAATCACCGTCATAATGATGGTGATCGCGCCGGGAATGATAAAATTCCGGCTGATTGCCGCCGGATTAAACCAATAACGCGCCCTGACATCAATCAACTGCTCGAACGCCTGACCGCGATCCTCCGCCCGCTGCTGTCGCCAAATTTGCCATATCCCCTGAGCATAGCCCTGGACAAAATTGGCGGTATTGGGTTCACTGCCGTCGGTAATCACCTGGATCGGCGCACTATTGCCTGCACGTGCCATATTGCGATCAAAATCCACCGGTATCACAATCAGGCCGCGGATTTTACCTGCCTGCATCAGCGATACCAATTGCTGGCGATTATCGCTAATGGTCGGCTGAATATAGGGCGACCCCGCGAAAGCGTAGGCCAAGTCACGGGCGTCAGCGCTTTGCTGCTCCATCAATATGCCGACGTGCAGCCGGCTGGAGTCCAGATTGATACCGTAGCCAAAAATAAACAGCAACAAGAGCGGGATGACAACGGCTATCAAGCCGCTGCTGGGATCACGCATGATTTGTCGGGTCTCTTTGGTGCACAATGCCCGCAGTCGCCGCCAGGAAAACCGGGTGCTGTTATGCGGTTTCATTACCGTTATCCTTATCGTAATTGCCCACCAACGCGATAAACGCCTGCTCCATTGTGGGGTTGGGGGTTTCGGTGTTGGCACTGTGCTGCTTGAGCTCATCCGGTGTACCGTGAGCTATCAGCTTGCCGTGATACACCAGCCCAATGCGATCGCAGTACTCGGCTTCATCCATAAAGTGAGTGGTCACCATCACGGTGACGCCTTTCTCCACCATACCGTTAATATGCAGCCAAAATTCCCGACGGGTGAGCGGGTCGACGCCGGAGGTCGGTTCATCGAGAAATAAAATATCCGGTTCATGCATCAACGCACAGGCCAGGGCCAGGCGCTGCTTAAAACCCAAGGGCAGTGCGTCGGGGGTCTGATGGTAAATGGGGGCAAAATCAAACGCCCGGCTCATTTCATCCATCTTGCGCTGCTGGTGTTTGCCGTGCAGCCCATAAACGCCGGAAAAAAAACGCAGATTCTGTTCCACGGTCAAATTGCCGTACAGGGAGAATTTTTGTGCCATATAACCCAAATGCTGACGTGCCTGGCTGGAGCCGGTCTTCAAGTCCATGCCCAACACCAGTGCCTGACCGGTAGTGGGTACTAACAGACCGCACATCATCTTAAAGGTGGTGGATTTGCCCGCACCGTTCGGCCCCAGCAGACCGAAAATTTCCCCGCGGGTGACGGCGAAACTGATGTCATCGGTGGCGGCGAAATCGCCAAACTTTTTGGTTAAATGACGGGCTTCGATTACTGTTTCCCCTGATTCACCGTCAATGTTCGGCATAATGTCTGCCAGTGCCTGCTTACCACCCGGGCCACCGCCCAGCAGATCGATAAACGCATCCTCAAAGCGCGGTTCAGTCTGCTTAATCTCGGTTTCTGGCAGGTTAAGGGCGGCGGCCAATGCGCCTGGCTGCGCTTGCTTGGCTAAAATCAGCCGTACGGATTTGCCCTGGATCACACCATCGCTGATTAACGGCAGTTGCAGTGCCCGCTGCAATAACTGTCGGTTGGTACCGGCGCTATCGCTGACCAGCAGTGTCCGTCCAGCCATGGTTTGCGTCAGTTCAGCGGGCGCGCCGTGATAGATCACCACACCTTCATTCATCAACAGCACCTGTCGGCACTGTTCTGCCTCGTCCAGATAAGAGGTGCTCCACAGGATCAACATCCCTTCGTCTGCCAGTTCATGTACCATGCGCCAAAGTTCACGGCGCGAGATCGGGTCCACGCCGACGCCCGGTTCATCAAGTAGCAAAACGTTGGGTTGGCCGAGCAGCGTACAGGCCAGACCGAGTTTTTGTTTCATGCCGCCGGAGAGTTTGCCGGCCAGTCGCTGGGTAAAGTGGGACAGGTCGGTAAAATCCAGTAATCGATCAAAGGTTTGCTGGCGCAGTTCCCCGGTCACATCGCGTAAATCGGCATACAAAGACAGGTTTTCCATCACCGTCAGGTCTTCATACAGACCAAACTTTTGCGGCATATAACCCAGAATGGCATGTAATTGACCCTCTTCGGTTGTGGGGTCTAGGCCCACGACTCGCAGAGTACCCTGACTGGGGGTCAGTAACCCGGCCAGCATACGCATGAGGGTGGTCTTACCTGCGCCGTCGGGACCCACCAGACCGGTCACCCCGCCACTGTGGATATCCAGGGTCAGCGGGGCCACCGCCGGTGCCTGTTGCGTAGGAAACGTCTTCTCCAGCGCGTTGAGCTCAATGACATTAGCGGGCATTATTTTTGCCATCCACTGAGCCGCCGTCCGATACCGGGGTGGGGTGATGCCCGGTGGTCAAGTTCAGGGTAACCGGCATTCCCTGGCGCAGCCGATCATCGGCATCATTAACCATAATACGCAGGCGATAGACCAAATCGGTGCGCAACTGCGGGGTTTCCACGCTCTTGGGGGTGAACTCCGCCGTGGGTGAAACAAAGCCTATTTTGCCGTGATAACGTTTGTCGGGCTGACCATCAACGCGAATGGTGACTGGGGTGCCCGGTACCGCTTGCGACAGGTTGGTTTCATCGACATAAGCGCGAATCCACACCGGGCGGGTCAACGACAGAACAAATACCGTTCCCCCAGCGCTCAGTATGCTGCCGGGTTCCTCGGCTCGGGTTAAAATGGTCCCCGCTGAAGGGGTAACCAATCGGGTATCAGCCAGGTCGAGAGCCGACTGGGACATCGCTGCCTGGGTTTGCGACAGTTCGGCCTGCGCGGCGGCGATTTCCTGCGGCCGGTTACCGGTTTGGTATTGCTGGAGTTTATCCTTGGCGGCTTGCAGGTTAGCCTTGGCCTGATTACTGGCGGCGCGCGCATCTTCCAATTGATTAGGGGAAATCGCCCGTTTTGCCCACGCGCCCTGTTGGCGATGATAAAAACTGTCGGCATAGTTAAAGGCTGCTTGCTGTTGCGCCAACTGTGAGCGCACCTGTGCAATCTCTTCGCTGCGATAACCGGCCTGGGCCAAATCCAGCTTGGCCCGCGCACTGGCCACATTTGCCTGGGCCTGCAACAGGGCATTGCGATAGGGCGCATCATCTACTTTGGCCAACATCTGGCCGGGATGAACCTTATCACCTTCATCCACCATGACCTGCGCCAGCCGCCCACCGACCCGAAACCCCAGATTGACAGTACGGATATCCACATTGCCGTACAGGGTTAGTGCCTGGTTTTGTTGTTGCTGATAATAGCGCAGGCCATATACCGTTGCGGCTATCAGCGCGAACAGGATAATAACAATAGCAATTATTTTTTTCTTCATAATGTTTTGCCTAAAACCACTGCCTGTTCGGCTCGCAGTCCGTTAAGAATCCAATCGATATGGTGCGTCAAAATAGTTTTAATAAGCGTGATCTGCTCCGGGCCCATATCATCCCAGCCGGTTCGCAGCAGAATAGTTTCACGTGCCATACGAAACGACAGCATCTCACCCAGCAGGGCATGGGTATGCAGGATGGTCGTGGTGTCAGTTGGGTCGCAGCCGGTAACACCGGCCACCAGTTTAGTAAACCGCTGATGCAAAGGTGCTATGGCCTGATGGTGAATCAGCTGGTAGGCCTCGGTGGGCATCAGCTGTTCACGCGAGAGAATCTTACTCAGGTTTACGGTTTTTGGGTTGGTCAGCAGTTCGGTGAAACTCATCATACTTTTAATAATATAGTCCCGGCATTGTCCCGGGTCCGCCGGCGTGTGCTGTGCCAGTAAATCGTCAATTTCCGCCATTAGCGGTTGATTGGCCTGCTGGATAAAATCGGCGATCCATTGGGCCACCGCCAGGTAAAGACCCTCTTTAGAGCCAAAATAATAAAAGATGGCGGCGATATTTTGGCCTGCCAGCCGGGCGATCTCGCGGGTGGTGGCGGTCTGGGCGCCTTTTTCACTAAACAGTTCAATCCCGGCGGCGATCAACTGGGCCTTGGCCTGCTCGCCGCGCGCGGTGGGCGAGGGGGGTTGTGACATGATTGCTCCAAAATATATCAATCGATTGATTAAGTTTAGGCCTGTACTAGTAAGCTGTAAAGCCCCGCGTGAGCAATGTGCTACCGCTGACGTTTCTGTACTGGGGGCAGGTACGCTAACAGCAACTCCCCCCATTCATGCTGTTTTGCGGGTATTGATATATTTAATTAATGGTCATTAAAATAATACTTGATCTTAGGAGTAGCAGCGTTTATCATTTGTTTATCGAACGTTAAGATATTAACGTTTAGCCAAATAACCTATTACATAGCGAGTTTATATCATGAAAAACCTGCACTTAGCCGTCGCCGCCATCGTACTGAGTACCGTTTCTTTTGCCGGTTTTGCCGCCCAGGAAGTGAACAGTCGCCCTGCCGGTGAACACCGCATCGGTGTGGTTTCTAGTGCCACTACGTCAACGCTTGATGACCTGCAATCACAGTTGGCTGCCAAAGCCGATGCCACCGGTGCGACCTCCTATCGCATTATTGGCGTCAGCGGTAATGACACTCTGCACGGCAGTGCCGAACTGTATAAATAAGTTCCACCGCCAGTAATGCAGGCAAACAACATGCCTCTATTGTAGCCAATAAAAAAAGCGACCCGCGGGTCGCTTTTTTTCGGCTTGACGATTTGCCGCTAAGATACTGGTTTGTAGGTCAACGGGCTCTTGGGTAAATAAGCTGCCAAGAATCAGAACTGATAGGTCAGACCCAGGCCAAATTCGTCTTTGGCGTTGATTCCCAACGGGTTGTTCTCATCCAGACGGTTGATCTTGTAATCCGCGTAGACGTTCATGTTTTTATTAAAGAAGTAGGTCATGGACACATCATAGTACTTCACTAAATCTGCATCGCCGACACCCTTGTCGATATCCTTGCCTTTAGACTGGAAGTAGCCAACCATCGGTTTCAAACCGAAATCAAACAGATAGGATGCCACAACTTCCATATTCTCTGTTTTATTGGCGTAACCTTTGAGGGTAGAACCGGATGAAATCGGCGTCAGGTTATGGCCTTGACCGTACAAACCAGCTACGTAAACACCTGCATGGTCGTATTTCAAACCGGTGGCCCATACGTCAGCGTTATCACCTTTACCGAAATCCATTGCCTGTTGCGGGGCGGTACGTTTAGACGTAGCGTAGGTACCCAAAATGGACAAATCGATAGGGGTGGTATAAGACGCCGACAAACCGTAGCCGTCGCCGTTAGATTTGTTAGTTGTACGGGCGTTGTTGGAGTTTTCGTCGTTGGCGCCCTGGTATTGCAGACCGAACTTCAGGCCGTCAACCAGACCAAAAAAGTTGGTGTTGCGATAAGTCAGCAGGCCGGTGGCGCGGCCAGTCATAAAGTTATCAGCGGAACTGTAGGTCAGGTCATCGAAGATCGGGGCGGTATCGGTAATCGACGCGACATCATAGGCGATGCCCCAGTTACGACCGTAATCAAGGGAGCCAAAGTTTTTCAGTTTCAAACCAGCAAAACCTAAACGGGTTTTGGTGTTTTTTTGAGCATCGGAGCCGCCTTCAGTATTATTGGCCTGGACGTTGTATTCCCACTGGCCGTAGCCGGTCAGCTGATCATTGATCTGGGTTTGGCCTTTAAAACCGAGGCGCACATAGCTTTGATCGCCGTCGTTGGCGGTATTTTGGGTGAAATAATGACGGGCGCGCACGCTGCCGTAAAAATCCAGCTTGTTACCGTCTTTATTGTAAATCTCTGCGGCGTGTAGAGCTGGTGCAGCAACTAACGTTGCCAAAACTGCCAATGCTATCTTCTTCATTACTTTTTCCTTACCAATACTTTTTAGTTAAATTAAAGAGGACTCAACCTTTTGGTGGTTGATATCCAGTGCTATCCAGTGTTTTTTTTAAAATTGTATTTCAGAAATTGCGCAATCCATCATTTAGCTATCCAGCCCTGGGGGTCGAATTCCGAAGGATAGTAGCAGCTTAATCGACGTTAGGATTGTGAACTTTTCGTTAAACCAGTAAATGACTCATTTTTAATCAATTACTGAAGCACCGAACAACGCCCCTGTCGCCGCGCGAGGCTACCTTAACGTGTCATACAGATCTAAAAGTTGAGAACCATCACAAAACCAGTTTATGTTTCAGAAACATCACCGAATTTAAGGCCGCGTTAGCCGTTTATGCAGCATTGAAGCCAAAAAAAGCACAATCCGACTATGATTGTCAGGTGTGACGTTGCCGGTAAAATTACCTGTAAGCCAAATTGGTATAATAAATATCCCCCTACTGGGTCATTATTTACGCTATCCAGCAACGGGGGTAAGAAGGGGGGATCTCTTTTTTTTTTCGACCTTGTTTGTATGCCTACGGGTTATCCATCCTGCCTGTAATAAATAATTAATCATGATAACTCAGTGGAACAGACGCTGGTCTGCATTAAACCGCATGCCGAGCGAATGATGCCTTTTTTACCCGACAATGGTGATTTGCTTAATAACGGAATGAGGTTTTAGCGGTACCTCGATGCGGCATCATAAACTATTCATCCCACAATGATAGTGGATAATAAGACCAAAACGTTTGGTCTTATGCCCATAAAAAAACCTATTCATTGCTGGTGAAAATATTAATCAAAAAAATCTTGCTTATGGCAATATAAACTACTGGCCTTTTATTTAGTCACAGCAGTTTGTATAAGACGTTGGGAAAGCTGAGGTCAAGAACATTACACGTTCATAAGGGTGAGCAGCGTGGTAATGATGATAATGCTGATTAACACCGAAATAGAACCTGTAAAGCTAGCGACCGAGCCCAGATTGCTGCCCCGGGCGGTAAATATCGGTGCCAGAGATGACAATGGGGCGAAGACGGCTACCGCCAGTACCTGACGGATCTCCAGGGGGAACGGCGTATAAAAATAAAACAATGCCGAAAAGAGCGCGCCGGCGCCATAACGCACGACCAACAACGTATAGACGTTGTTAAGCTGGGTTCGGTCAATATTGATTTCCAGCATCATGCCGATTATCAGCATGGCCAGAAACGGATTGGCGTTACCGATAATGGAGGTCAAAATAGTGACCTGGCTAGGCAGATGCAAACCGCATAACGCCGCTACCAGCAATACCATGTAGACATCGAAAGGGACCGAGGAAAACAACCGCTTAAACGTGTTTTTAAGCCCGGTACTTTTGCCGGTGGCGTTGGCCGCTGCGACATAACTCCCGCCGGTACAGATAACCGAATTCCCAGCATCAAATAAACAGGTGGCAACAATGCCTGCCGGACCAAGAAAACTTTGCACATAAGGCAGGGTAAAACAGCCGATATTGTAGCCGGGGGTATTGATCATAAAAAACACTTTGGTATCGTTATCGCGTTTTTTGGCAATCAGATAACCGGCGTATAGCAAGATGATATTGCACACAAACCCTAACAGCACCAACATCAGCAATGAATTATCCACCTTAAAACTGGCAAAACCGGTGATTACCGCTGCGGGCAACGTCAGATTCATCATGATTTTCGATAAGGCTACACTATCAGAACGCTGCAAAATGCCATATTTCTTTAAGAGATAACCAATAACGATAATGAAAAGGAAAGAAAAGGCTTTTATGAGCACGTCCAGCATGTTGCTGTCCTGACGAAGACAAAAAGAATAGATTCATCATACCTTAACCAGAGGACCCCTCCCATTGTTTTGTCGGGTTAATCCGTACAGGTCTAGCATATACCCGCAATAGCACACCACATCATCATGTCCAGTTTTCGGTTACATAATTAATATATATTAACTCTGTACGGTATCTATAATGGCACAACTGCTTTGATAACCTTCCCAGGGATAACAATATGAGTGACACCGATCCATTCAACACGCTGAATGAAACCGCATCGACTTCAGCACCGGCGATAAAAGTGGACCATCTGCGTTTTCATCGCCGACATGCCCAATTGGCCTCGCCATTCGGCAATGGTTGGTTCGCGCGTAAAGCGGAAGACTTTGCCCGTTTTTTTGGTACGCCGGTATTTTTAGGTGCGCAAACCCTGATTGTCATCGCCTGGGTTGGTGTTAACTCCATTGGCCTGGTGCATTTTGATATTTACCCGTTTATTCTGCTCAATCTGGCGTTTAGCCTACAGTCGGCCTACGCTGCACCGCTGATATTACTGGCGCAAACCCGCCAGGCGGAGCGGGACAAAGCCCATTCCGACGCGGATGCCGAGCATCGCGAGGCACTGGCCATCGCGAATACACAACGTCAGGAGCAGGCGGCCCAAACCTCGGCACAAATAATGGAACTGCTTACGCAAAATACTGAACTGACGGCCCTGACTAAAAATCTCACCGAGCGTATAGAAGTCCTGGCCGCTGAACTTCATAAGAAACTACTGCAGGATGCCGCCTAAATCCGGCTGGTCTGCATCACGGGACACCGAGCCGACTCAACGGCATCTACAACATCACTTTCGCCGCCATTTCCCTGCTGTAATCACGGCTGGCATCGACCAGCACGCGGGTATAGTCCTGCTGAATATCTCCGCGCAGCAGGGCATCGATTTCTAACGTTTCGAGGATTTTTCCGTATTTCATCACGGCCACGCGCTGGCATAGATGGGCGATAACCCCCAAATCGTGCGTGACCATCAGGTACGTCAGTCCTTCCTCTTTTTGAAGATCGAACAACAAATTGAGAATTTCCGCCTGTACCGAAACGTCCAGCGCTGAGGTTGGCTCATCAAGCAGCAGCACACGGGGTTTGAGGATCAACGCCCTTGCGATGGCGACCCGCTGTCGCTGGCCACCGGAAAGCTGGTGCGGGTAACGGCTATGGAATGCGCGGTCCAGACCGACTTTTTCCAGAATGGTGTTTATCCGCAGCTCGCGCTGGTCGATGTGGTGGATTTGTAGCGGTTCTTCCAGAATGTCGAAGATGGTGTGGCGCGGATGCAAAGAGCCGTACGGATCCTGAAACACCATCTGCACGAGACGACAACGGTCGCGGCCAATACGGTGTTCTAGCTGTTGACCATCAATCTCCAGCTCGCCTTTCCAGTGCGTAAACAGTCCCGCTAAACATTTCAGTACCGTGGTTTTCCCCGAGCCAGATTCGCCTACCAGTCCGAAAATTTCCCCTTCACGCACGGCAATATTGACATCCGTCAGTACCTGCGTATTTTTTGCACCTTCGCCAAAACAAAGGTTCAGATTGCGTATGTCGATCATGGTACGTGGTTGCATGTAAGCTCCTTAATCGGTCAGCCAACTGGCCTGACGTTGCATCACCGGCAGCGGATAACGACGGTTATCCATGGAGGGCAACGCATTCAACAGGCCGCGCGTATACGGATGCTGCGCGTTGTCGAGTTCGGTTGCCGCAATGGATTCCACAATGCGTCCGGCGTACATCACCAGCACGCGGTCGCAGAAACTGCGCACCAAATTGATGTCGTGACTGATAAAAATAAGCCCCAGCCCGCGCGTCTTCACCAGGTCGTCGAGCAGAGCCAGCACCTGCAAACGCACGGACACATCCAGAGCAGAGGTTGGTTCGTCGGCGATCACCATTTCTGGGTCAGTGATCAACATCATGGCGATCATGATGCGCTGTCCCTGTCCGCCGGAAATTTCGTGCGGGTATAGGTGATAAACGCGTTCCGGCTCACGGATGCGCACCACGTCGAGCATGTTCAGCACTTTGCTCTTGGCATCCTGATACGAGCATCTGTGATGCGAACGCCATGCTTCGGCGATCTGATCGCCGACGCACAGCACCGGATTCAACGAATACTTCGGGTCCTGCATGATCATCGAGATGCGTTTACCCCGCACCTGACGCATCTGAGTCGGGCTGGCGCGCAGTAAATCGACATCACTGAACTGCATTTTGTCAGCAGTGATATGCGCTTTTGATGGATGCAGCTTTAACAAAGCGCGCCCGACGGTGGATTTTCCCGAACCGGATTCACCGACAATCGCCAGTTTTTCACGCTTGAGCAGGAAAGAAACGCCGCGTACCGCCTGCGTCACCTGGCGGCCATTCACAAAGCTGACGTGCAGATTTTGCACGTCAAGTAACGCCGGAGCGTCAGCTATTACGGGGATCGAGGATGTCACGCAGGCCATCTCCTAAGAAATTAAACGCGAGGCTATTAATCAGGATTGCCAGACCAGGAATAGTTGCGACCCACCAGCACTCCATCATGTATGTACGACCACTGGAAATCATGGCGCCCCATTCCGGATCCGGCGGCTGGGCGCCGAGGCCAAGGAAGCCGAGACCGGCAGCGGTAAGGATAATTCCTGCCATATTCATAGTGATACGAATGATCACCGACGGCAAACACAGCGGGACAATATGACGCCACAGTACCCGTACCGGAGACGCACCCTGCAAACGCACCGCAGAGATAAAATCTGCCTGACGCAGCGAGAGGGTTTCCGCGCGCGCCAGACGCGTAATCGGCGGCCAGGCGGTGAGTGTAATGGCGATCACCACATGCTCCAGCCCTGGCCCCAGCGCCGCGACAAATGCCAGCGCCAGGACCAGGCTCGGAAAGGAGATGAAAATATCGGTAACGCGCATCAATACCATATCGGTTTTGCCACCGAAATAACCCGCGGTCACGCCAAGCAGCAGGCCAAGCGGCCCGACGGTGACCGACACCAGCAATACGATGTACAGCGTAATGCGTGAGCCGTACACCATCCGGCTGAAAATATCGCGGCCGAATTCATCGGTGCCGAACCAGTGCGCCGCAGAGGGTGGGCTGAGTGCATTGTTTAAATCCTGCACCAACGGATGGAACGGCGCGATCCACGGCGCGAAAAGCGCTACAATCATTAACATCAGGACAATCGCGCCGCCGATGGCGGTCAGCGGATTGCATGTCATCAGCCACAGAAAATGACCAACGCGACCACATACACGTTGCATACGCTGGTGTTTTTCATCACCTGCGCTGAGTGTTACGGAATTGAGGGAAATCGTCATACTTTTGTCCTCGGGTCAAAGACCTGATACAGCAGGTCTGAGAGCAAATTCAGCATCACGAAAATCATGCCGACGACCAATACGCAGCCCATCACCGCATTCATGTCTCCGAGCATCAGGCTGCTGGTAAGATACGAACCGAACCCCGGCCATGAGAAGACGGTTTCGATCAATACGGCACCTTCGAGCAACGAGCCATATGCCAGCGCCACCACGGTTAACAACTGAACCAGAATGTTGCGGAACGCGTGGTTCCACAACACCTGCCATTCGCTCAGGCCTTTAACGCGCGCGGTAATAATGAACTCCTGCGTGAGTTGCGCGAGCATAAAACTGCGGGTCATGCGGCTGATGTACGCCAGTGAGTGAAACCCGAGCAATGACGCAGGCAGGATCAGATGATTAAGCGCGCTGCGGAACACATCCCAGTTCCCGGCGATCAACGCGTCGAACAGCATAAAACCGCTGTGGCGCGTGACCTGTCCGTCAAGGCTGAAATCCAGACGCCCTGCGCCACCCACCCAACCGAGCCAGGAGTAAAACACCAGCAGCCCCATCATCCCGACCCAGAATATCGGTGTGGAATAACCGGCAAGGCTGATAATACGCACCCCATAATCCACGATGCTGTTACGTTTTGCCGCCGCCAGTACACCCAACGGAATGCCGACGCCTGCGCCGATAATAATCGCCAGCGTTGCGAGTTCCATCGTAGCCGGGAACACGCGTAAAATATCCTGTGTCACCGGTTTACCCGTTAGCAGCGCATTGCCGAAATCACCGTGCGCCAGCCCGGAAAGGTAAATACCAAACTGTGTCCACAACGGTTTATCGAAACCCAATTGGTGATAAACCTGCTGATAAGTACTGTGGTCAGCATCCGGCCCGACAATCGCCAGCACCGGATCCACCGGCATCACGCGACCGATGAAAAAGGTCAGCAGCAGCAGACCAAACAGTGTCACCGCAACTTGAACCAAACGTTTACCAATGCGTCCGGTCGGAATGCGGGCAAGCAGACTTTGCTGAGTGAAGGTTTGCGCTGTCATAACCCATTACCTCTGGTTGGCTGACTCTCATCCTTGTAGACGTCACGCAGGAAGGTGGTTGCAGAAGGATGTGGCAGGTAGTTTTTGACGTCCTTACGTACCACAATGGAATCCACCATTTGCGAGAGTGGCACCAACGCCGGTATCAGCAAGTCGTAGCGTTCCTGAATGACGACATAATCCTGTTTTTGCTTTTCCGGGTCACGTTCAAGTAATGCCTGAACGATTTCCGTATTCAGCTGTTGGTCGTAAAAACCGGTGCGCCACCCCTGAAAATTGGTGAGACGCGCAGCATCGCTATTATCCGGGTTGTAGACCAGGGCGCGCAGGCTAGAATGCGGATGCGGTTCCACGCCGCTGCCACCACGTCCGACCAGCATGTCAAACTTACGTTCACGCATTGCGCCGTAAATCTGGTTGCCGGTGCCGGTGATAATTTTGGCGCGAATGCCGGCCTGCATCAGGGTGGACTGCACGGCGATGGCGATATTGAGGAAAGGCTGATCGGCCAGTACCCGCAACGTGGTGTCAAAACCGTCAGGATAACCGGCTTGCGCAAGCAATGTTTTGGCACGCGGAATATCCAGGTGATAACCCGGATCTGGCAACGTCGCAGGCATGCCGATCGGCAGCGGGCGTTGATGCACAACCCCGTAACCGGACATGAGTGCCTTACCGATTCCCTGATAATCAATGAGATAGCGCACCGCTTCTCGCACTTTTGAGTTGGCGAAATGTGACTCTTTCATGCTCATCGCCACGTAATAAATAGTGCCTTTTTTCACGCTATCGACGGTTATCGCCGGGTCGTGGCTGAGTGCATTGACGTCAGAAACCGCCATGTTTTTAGCGATGTCCAAGTCGCCTTTTTCGATCATCAGGCGTAGGGTTTGCGATTCTTGGAAATGGCGGAATACCACACGGGATAGCCGAGGCTCACCACGCCAGTATGCAGGGTTGCGGCTCATATTGAGCACGTCTTTTGCCTGCCAACCGTCGAGGCGAAACGGCCCGGAACCGGCTTCGTTGGTGGTCAGCCAGCGGTTGCCCCAGTCGCCATTGACTTCATGCGCCTGCATGGTTTTGCTGTCCAGCGCCACTACGCTGCCGAGTGCAGCCAGCGAGTAAATCACCAGTTGCGGATCATTCGGTTTAGGTAGTTGAATTTCAACGGTATAAGGCGAAGGCGCACGCACCATTTCATCGACATTCTTTTTGCTGAACCCATAGGATTTCCACACCGACGCCTGCGCCAGATTCAGATGCAGAACGCGGCGCATCGACCACACCACATCCTGTGCAGTGACCGGATTGCCGGAGTGGAATTTCACGCCTTCGCGCAGATGAAACGTCAACAGATTCCTTGCATCATTGACCTCCCACGAGACCGCCAGCGCTGGCCGAACATGGGTCAGCTGTTGCGGGTCAAGCTCAATCAGCGGGTCATAAAGATTCATCACGATGCCGACGATATCGTTGCCGGTCATTGCCGCTGGATCAAGTGTCAGCAGGTTGTTCATGTTCATGCCGATGATCAACTGGTCGGGCGGCGTTTTTGCCTGCGCGGTCCAACTGCTCACCGTGAGTAAGAGCGCGAGAAACCACGCCCCGAGAGATGTGCCAGTGTTCATGAGGTACCTTCCGGGTAGAGTCAGAGGGTTATTATTTTTTCTGCCCGCAGGTCAGTCGCGACTGACAGTATGGGTTGCTACGTAATCAAAATTGATGTCCTCTCCGAGGCCAGGGCGGTTAGAAAGATGAACAAAACCTTGCGCATCCATCGGGTCAACAATGCTGTTCAGGTAGGCTGCGGGGGTGTCGTATTCCAAGAATGGATGCAGCAGGCCGCGTTCATACCAGCGACAGTTGCGAATAGCGCCGACCACCGCCAAACTCGCCGCACCGTTGCCGTGTACTTCGCAGTCCATACCGAATGCCTCGGCCAGACCCGCGACTTTCATACACGGCGAGATCCCGCCGACGCCGTTGGCTCCGGCGCGTAAAATGTCGCAGGCGCCAGCTTTTACCCAGTCTGCTCGGCTGTGGTGTTTGCCGCCCAGACTTTCAGGACCGATCACGTCAATAGACAAGTTTTCCGCTAACCACGCGTAGGACGCCATACTCTCTTCTTCCATCGGCTCCTCGAACCACGCAAAATTGAGTTTTTCCAGCGCCTTACCGATGGTTAGCGCCTGACTGCGGCTGTACCAGTGATAACCATCGAGCATCAGATCGATGTCAGGTCCGACAGCTTCACGCACCGCGGCGCAGGCCTTGATGTCCATTTTAGGATCAGGTGCGAATGCCACGGGTGGCATCCATGTGTGCAGCTTGATGGCCTGATAACCCCGTGCCACCAGCTTCTCGGCAAACTGGCCGAACTCATCTGGCGTTGACAGCCCACCCGTGAGTTCATCACCGCACATCGTGCTGCCATAAGCCGGGACCTTTTCGCGAAATCCCCCCAACAGTTTATGCACCGGCATATTCAGTTTGCGGCCAATTAAGTCCCACAGCGCCTGTTCGACAAATGACAGTGCACGCTCAGTCAACTGGTGCGCACTGCCGCGCTGCCAGTGAACCAGATCCTGCCACAGCCGCTCACGGTCGAACGGATTCTGACCGATCAGAACTTTTCTAAAAAAGGCGCTGACGACGTGGGGTCGCACCACTTCCGGCGGTGCGAACGAATAGCCGCAATCGCCTTCGTCAGTGGTAATCGTCAACATCGCCATTTTTGCCTGGTTTTCTTCACCCGGATGCGAATGACCTGCACTGTCAGAAACGCGATGGGTCGGATAAGTAAAAACAGTGACTTCAACAGAACTTATTTTCACAGTGATACCTGCCATTACTGAGAAGGATAACATCGGGAGGGCGCTCAGCAATTGCGCGTTTTATCAACAATGTGAGCACATTCACAATTCATTAAAACCATAGAGTAAAAACATCAAAACATAGTTTCATTATTGAAGTTAGCCAGTTTGTTAGCTCATTTCCAGGGCTAAACGCCGAAAATTTCGCCTTATGTTTGGGCGTCTGCATGAAGGCGTGTGAGTGTTTTCACGAAAGTAGGGGAAAATGTGATCTGTGCAAGATGTAGGCGGAGGGATTGTGTGGCAATGGCCATCGAAGGTTTGGTTAATCCGGCATGGGCTACGTCATTCATACACATTAGCCAACCCGATACCGCATGTTTTTGCCCGACAGAGGACAAAATAACGCAGCCGTACCAGGCGATCATGGCTTGAATGCCTGGCAAGGCTCGCAGAGCACATCGTGGTGGCGTATTAACGCCTACTCACTGGATTTTAGAATATTTTCTTTCGAATACTGAAACCAGTTAGCGCGATATTTTAGATCATCAATATAAGAGACAATATCAAAAAAACATTGGAAAAATATTTCATTAGAGGTCTTTTCATTAATATTATACTCGAGTTTAATTTTGTTAAACGTGTTGCGATCGGTCGCGGAGGGTAGATATGCGATAAAATCCTCTGCCGAGATTGAATCCCCCAGTATCGTCAGCGCAATATTAATGAAAATCTCGGGGATGTCTTGTATAGACCGTTTTTTCCTTCGGTTATTGACGTTTTGTTTTATACTGGCCAATGCTTTAAGTAAAAGATTTAGTCGACTGTTGGTAATTTTTAATTCGTTACGCATTTTTATATAGTCAATTTCATCGTCGGCGGTTTTAATGGTATTAGAATTTGCTGACTGTGGGGTGTAAACAGTATACCATTCGGGATGTCGTTGACGAATAGCATCATTAGAGTAATAAGGGATAGATTCCACCGTGAGTAGAAGTTCATCGGCTAAAACCTGACCTAAAGGTTTAATGCCATTATGTAGGCTGTAACAAGATATCAATTGAATAGAGCTGACTGTGCTTAATGGAGATAAAAAAGATGTGTAATAAGATAAACCACGAACAATATTGGCTAACTCCATACCATGAATGATTCGGGCATTGTGTGGAACAGCCTGCATTTTGATTATTAGGCAATGATCCATATTAACAGAATTACGGATTTCCCAACGATCGCCGAGTAGTTGAGTAAACCTATTGAAATAATTATCATAATTGGTAAAATCATCCCCATTCATTGTCGTGGCGAGTGGTGGATCCAACAATTGATTGGGGGGGATAAAAACTTTATTTTGTATTGAAGTATCAGTAATGCCAATAAATAGTTTATAGGGTCCGCCTATTCCGCGAAGTTGAAATGTACCTTGTGAAAACACACCCATCTCTTCAGCGGTAATAATGGAAGGTCTGGCGCTAAGTTGAGGGTTAAAAAAACCATTATCTTGTGCAGCAAAACGGCCAAGGCCGAGGCAAATCATCAGATGATGTAACATTCCGTCTAAAGAAATAAAAGCCAGCAACACACCTTGCTCAAGGTCAAGTAACTGCTTGAACCATTTGACTTCATAATATAACCCAAAATAAGCTTCTAACGGGATTTTTATCCGTGGAGTAAAATCCATAAGTGATTTACTCCGTTCTGACATCTTAAGTGTTATGAGTTCTGCTTTTTCGAGTATTAAAAATGGGAATTTTAATTTTTTGGCATCAATCCCAGGGTGTGGGTCATATTCTGCAGTTCTAATTATAATATTTCGAGCAGCACTCAATACGGTAGGGCTAACCTGATAATCAGGAGATACTGCGTTATTAAAATAATTCAAATTACTCTTAATTAAGGAGGTTTTATACCATATAGGTTCACGAATTAACATTGCTTCTTTGATGTAATTCGTTGGAGTGATGGCAACTTTTAATGAGAAATCAATAGCAGAATTTATTTTTTCATAATCTACGAATTTAACCAATCCATATTGTATTGGGATATTAATATCATAATATGTTAACCATTCATGCTCCAAAAAAAATTGTTTTTGTTCGCCCTTTAATCCCGTGTCGGGGCGAAAACTGAGCAGATCGATAATAAATAAAGTATCATCGATGTTGAGTTTTATGACCAGATGATCAATGGGATTGATGTCCTGCTCATCAACCCACCATTTATTAACTCGGTAACTTACTGTCACCGAGTCATTTTTTTCAAAACTGTCCACAATGGATAATATATATTTTTTTATTTGCGGATTAATGCCAATAAAAGGTATTTTGTCAAACCCTTTTTTGGTGATAAGTCCATTTATTATTATTTTTATAATATCGTGTTCGGGTATTTTTTTGGCTAAACAATCGTTAATATAAGGTTGATAAATGTCAAAAAATAACTGTAATTTGCGTTTGGTAAGATAAACGACTTCATCATTAAGTACCTCAGGATCTTTTATTATCGTTAGTGGCTCGAATTGTATGATATTTAAGCCGGAATAAAGGTCTGCTGAAGTCATACCGATGCCAGTAAGGGGAGAAATCGGGTCTGGATCATGAAAAGCAGCCGAGTGCCATTGACCCGCTTGATTTTTTATAATTGGAATGGCTCCATCAAATTTGTCGGTATTACGTGGATTGACAATTCTCCATCGATTGATGGTTTTGTCAAAAATAATGGAATAAAAAATATTATCTATCTTAACATAACATTCACGGTACATTGTTTCCATGTCAGATTCGAATATTCCATTTTCATTTGGGCGAGCTACGATTTTTTCAATATCAATCGCCCACGATTTTTTCATGGTTGCTATTTTTATCTCATTGTCAAGAATATTGTGGCGTAACCATGATTTTTCATTTAAGACTTTCCGATTCACAAATCCAAATATATGTCTATTGAATAACTTTTGAAGTGGGTTAGGGTTCAGAAAAGAAATCAATTCATTATTTATTATTATTGCATTATCTAAGAGAGCTGTTGCTGATTTTTTTAAAATCTTTTGTAGTAAAAAATAATTAAATTTACTCGGTTTAATCTTATTTTCCTTGGCAAGGCTTATGATTTTACTTAAAGTAATTTTATTGAGTTTAATGATACCTACACCCGCGGGTACTAAAGAACAGGTTAAATCAAATGAATCAAGAAGAATGTCTTTAATGCGAATTTCATAACGTTGGTCATGCCAGTAACGCCAGATGACCTCGTAGAAAGGGATTAATGACGTTAGATAGTCTACCCAATTATGATCCACTAATATATCTGCGCTATCCTGACTGATTTCAAGCAGCATGTCTTTGTACCAATGATCAAGCGCTGCTAAAGGCGAACTGTAACGCATGTTATTGATATCTGCGACAAGAGAAAAATCCGACTGCGGGTTTGAAAATATATTTTTTTTCGGTGGATGAACAATAAAATTAAGTAGGTTATCGGTGGGATCATCAGAAGACAAGGATAATAATTCACTTAGTTCATTATACGTCAATGGTGTTTTTTCTCTATTACTTACATTAACATTAAAATTTGTTTTTTGTAGTATATCAATGATGCGTTTATATAAAGCATTGTCTCTATGTTTAGTAATATCAATAATGAATGGTGCGCTCAGCAACGTTGAGGCTAAATAGGTATTTCCACTTTGGGTTTTCATTATGATAATAAAACCATAATTCTTCTTTGGCGTAGAAACCCAGACTTGTGGAACAAGTGTGTTGTGAATATAATGTCTAGAAAAAATTCTAAAGGTAAATATTTCTTGCAGTGGTGAGATAAGATCACGGAACGAAATTAATGAATGCATGACCAAATGAGCAGTCATGTTTTTGGCTTCATGATGCATATCATGAAATTCATATTCAGCAAATTGGTCAAAATATGAATCAGTGTCGTTAAATGTAGCTGATGTTTTCAAATTAAATACACTTGTGTACTGCGTTGTTCTACGGATTCTGAAGTCATTGAATTCAAGTTCATCGGAGGTTTTAAAGGATTTTAAAATAGAAAAAGCATCTAGATCACGCCAATTTTTTTCCGTCGATTGATGGGTGGCCATAAACCAATAACAAGCCGCATATATAAAAAAATCAATATCACCCTCCTTGATTTTTTCAAGATAATAAGGTAAGGGGCCACCGGCAGCATTGATGGTATTCTCATTATTAACTAAATGATTTACAGCAGAAATCTTTGCGTTTACTAAAAATTGCACTGGAGTTTCAGCAGTGGTTACAATATTATTTTCAGAATAAGATATTAACGCTTTATTGAATTCCTTTTGTACCGTGGCTAAATATTGCAATAACATCTGGCACTCTTTGTTATATTTTATTAACAAATCAGAATCTGCATGCCACTGATCATGGCTCAATTCACCGATGCTATGGTCGACATCAAGGTTAATCAATATGTTTTTCTCTAAAATATCTTTAGCTTTTCTGTACGGTGCAAGGCTATCGGCTTGCCAATCGTCTCTGAGGGTGGAGGTTGATATTTTTGTCCGCGAGTACTCTATCAATTTAATAATTTTTGTCAAATGGGTATTTGGGGGTAATGAATGTTGAAAATAATCAATAAGTTGCTTTTGGAATATATCATCCAGTGATTTAAATTCTAACTGTTGTTTTTTTATAACAAAAATCTGCCAGTGTGGGGTAAATTCACCAGGAATAATCAAGTTTTCTTCATCATATGGATCATTATGAATCATGTTGTAATGAAATATATAATAAAAAAAACGAGATAATAAAGTCTGTTTTAAATTTAACATATTTTTATTAATAATTGCGTACCACAAATGTAAATTATTTTCAAATAATATTTTGCGTAATCCTTTCGTTGACGAATGATGCTGGACGTGGCGGCGAAAATGGTGGTGCGCTTTTTCCATCAAAATGAGCGTTGTGTAGTATTCAAAAAATACCTTTTCATTTTCCTTACTAGCAGAAGATAACATTTTTTGTAAGTGAGTTTTAGTCACTGTATAAGATTTGTGATTTTTAATCACTATGACTTCATTTAACACGCGTAGGTTTATTTCTTTGAAAACATTGACAATATTTTCATTAAAATTGAAATACTTTTCAAGAAAAAATTGTGGATGGTCAAATTTCGGGTCAATGTCACATTGACCACCGGTTTGTGATGGATTTTTCTTACACACGGCGCTATTTTCTATTTCCACATAACGCTTGATTAAAATAATGGTTAATGTTTTTCTTTTTTCTTTAAAATATAATGCGTGATCAATGTGATGCTTAATTAATTTACCTAAATAATAATCAAAACCATTAAGCCAATTTTGTTCCTTTAACGCTTGGGTTAGTGTGGCGGAATAATCTTGTACCAGAGTCATTAACGTCTTTTTTGCATATTCACTCGGCAAATCGAAATTTGATAAACAAGCACAGTATTTAAGCAGTGATGCCTTTTCCAGTGATAATGACGAATGGGAAAATACTGTATTATGATCCGGCTGTTTAGACGCTTCGACATCATGCTGGTTGTCGGTGTTACGCCGTTTTCTGGTGAGAAAAGGGACAGCGGCCGTGAATGGATACGGGCTAGGGTCGCGGCCACGGTCAGATGATCTCTGAGTCATAACGCCATGTGCAGAGACGTTTGGCATATGAATGACACGTGCATTGCTGTCCAGTGTTGTCATCACTACGGGCGTCTGCGCGGTGTGGGTTGCGCGAGTAAAAACTGGGATGGAAACCTGCACCACGTTGATAAGCTGGGCCAGCAGTTGGAATATCTGAGAAAACAACGAAGCTGGCGGAGGGGCAACAATATTATCGATGTAATAAATTTCGCCATCGGAAATGATTTGTTTGCCCATCAAACTGGTCACATAAACCCGCACGCCACTGCTCAATTTAAAAATAGTCGCCAGCAGTGAATACCGTCCTCCTGTAAACTCAATATCGATATATCTCGTGCCTAAAGGGATAAGCTGATCATCAGGGGTTTGTTTAAATTCATTGACATTTTTATATAAATCATCCACCTGTTTTTTTCGTATTGTTGATGTGGTTTGTGATTTTTCTTTAGCCCCCTTAAAGGGTAAATGTCTATTTTCGCTACCGATGATCCTTGCCGCGTGAGACCCATCAATCAACGTTTCACTCGGATTTTGAATAATAAATATTTCTGCTGGTTTATTGTTAAGTTGATTTTTGCTGTGCGACTGTCTATGCAGATGAGTAAGGTTTGGGTACATTCATTATCGCCTATGTTATGTGCTGGTGAATTATTGTAATGTATGACGACATAGCAAATTAACAACTGATTATTGTTACTCATTAATAAACGTATAAATATATTTGTTTTTATTATTTAAAAATTTATTTATGGAAATATTGTGGTTGGTAATAATGTTATTATAAACTATTACTTTTTTATCCATATGTACCTATGTTTTATTGATAAAATTGCGTAGGAATAATGTTTACATAGTTAACGTAAAGTATCATGTAAAAAATTAAAAATCCATGCAGATATATAATTAATTCACATAATTTATAATTACAACTCTGAGCGCAATGTGTGTTTTTAATAATATAAGATTATTTTAATATAAATATTATTATTGTTGATTAAGGCCGGGTTGCCGATTTTGCCGCCGGACGTTCTTAGTCTGCCGAAGATAAGCGCCCGGGTTATAACGGGAATGGATGAGTACCCCACTTACCAGAGACAGAACCGGCCACCACGGCCTTGTGTGGCCGGCGCGGACCGGGTATCCGCCACCCACGATCTGGTCAAGATCAGATGGATTTAAGGATGCTGAGTGTATCGCTGGTCATGGAAGGCATAAACTCGGTAATGCTGTAATTGGCTACCGCGTTAAACGGATCTTGCGCCAAAATTTCATTCAGCATGGACCTCGACAGACTTTTAGTCAGGATGATCCCACCGGTGCGGGGGACTTTTCTGCCGGAAGCCACAAAATCACCGCTAGTATAATGTTTTTGAAGCCAGGCAACATGCATCTCCAACAACGCTTCGACCTTTTCCATGGGTTCTTCATAGGTTAAATCTACGATGAACATCGGTTACTCCCGCACGATTTATGATGAACTCATCATAAACCTTCTGTTTCTTCTGTGAAGCCTGCTTTAGCATTAATTACGACTTAGCTCATTGACCCCCGTTCTACTCGCGTGCAGTGAGTAAATCTGGGGATGATTTCCCGTGTTAAATCGCGAGAGTTACCACTTTTTTGGCCGCAATCGTCGATGTGACGGATTTACGCCAGCGCCCTCACTACCCGGCACGGATTACCGCATGCGACCACATTTGGCGGAATGGAGCGGGTCACGAGGCTGCCGGCGCCGACAGTGGAGTTTTCGCCAATCGTCACCCCAGGCAAAATAGTGCAGCCACCGGCAATCCATACATTGTCGCTAATTATAATCGGCTCAGCCCAGCCGATATGCTGTAAGCGAATCTGGGGTTCTAAAGGATGATGCGCGGTAAAAAGTTGTACGTTGGGTCCGATGAATACGTGATTTCCTATCGTCACTGACGCACAGTCGAGCAAAACAAAGTTGAAATTGATAAACACGTGGCTACCGATGCGGGTATTTAGGCCGTAATCTACGCGCAGGTTTTTTTCAATATGAACGTCTTCACCCATCGCGGCAAAAATCGCCTTTAGTAGAGCTTGTTGTTGAGCGATGTCCCTATGCCCAAGTGCATTGTAGCGGTCAATGTTATCCCGTACACCATGTCGAATCTCAACCAAAGCAGGGTCGTTAATAAAATAACGTTCGCCTTGCTGCATTTTTTCCAGTTCAGTCATGCTTATCACCTCGGATTTGCTGCTCATCTACCATAAAGCATCGGCGCCTAAGCGAAAAAAAACAATAAACATTTTCCCGTTATCTTCAGGATAACCGAGTGAGGCTGCGCATGGCTGTCGAATGGTTTACCCCGCGAGGCTTTGTGCGCTTTGGCACCGCGATGTGAGCGCGTCTGCACGCTGGCTAAAAAAAAAAGGAGCAGATCGTCGTAAGATTGAAACATAGGAATTTTCCTATGTGATTATTATGGTAAAAATTTATGAAAAATATCGATAAGAAGAGGCTAATGATTACATAATAATGACATTTTTTGTGTTTTATTGTTAATGCATTCGCTAACCTAGCACAGTAAGTCATTGCTGAACTAATAGTAATGATGTAAACATTCGCTTTAAAGCGATATATCTAAAAATAAGGTTTATTTCTTATGAACCAACTCATCTTATGTTTTTTTTTGATGGCCATTGCTACATACAGTTTTTATCGACATATGAAATTTATACAAAGTCGTACGTTACCAAAATGGAAAAACGCCAAAAAAGGACATCATCATACCGGCCGGTTCTATGGGGCCTCGGTGATGATGCGTACGACAAGGCCCGGTAAGCCAAGCTACTCGGTTGCCGATAATGATAGTCAAGCGCTGGAGAGTGCAGCGTAGTCAGAGGTGATGTTGTTTTTTTCTATCCTGTTAAATTTAAAAAAATTGACAGGGCATGGTAGCTGTAAATAAAAAACATTAATGCGGTTTTTATTTTTCTGTACAGGCTGTCTGAAAAATATGGCAGAAATGTGAATGGAAATCGAGCAGAGTTCCGCAATGATATGTGGGTGCCATGGGCAGTCACAAGTTAATTGTGGAGCGTCGCCTGATGCCATTCCCTAATTAATTTATTTACAGGTTGAACGTATGAAATTAATACTCACAAGCCTGATCTGTGGGCTGACCGGTTGTAGTGCGGTAGGACATTATCACGTGGATCACAATGCCAGTGCTAAAGTTGATCTTCATTTTATCGGCATCCCGGTACTGGCTGGCGCCATTGGCTCCAGTTTCCCTCTTACCAAGCATTACAGTCTCACGGCGGGACATGTGGCCAAGATCATGATGGTGCGGGTCAAGGCCTACAATCCGACCTGTGATGTGGCGATAATCTATCATGACAATACCGGGCGAACCTTACCCAAACTCGAGACGGCGGTAAAAGGCGAAAAGCTCAAGATGTATGGCTATAATGCGTATACCGCCATGCCAACATCCTCATCAGGCACCTTGCAGGAATTTGGCTGGTGGAAAAAACCCGGTACCAGTTGCAGGATGGCATTGACTGATGCTGGCGGGATCCAAGGCATGAGTGGCGGTCCGGTGTATGGCGGCGATGGGGCCGTCATCGGGGTGTTCACCGCCACCCACCGGGAAAGAAATCAAAGTATTTTTGTTCCTTATCAAAATATCGCCAACTGGATTGTTGGACAGATGGATGGAAGAGATCTGGCAAGTGTAAGACAGTCTTCTTCTTCCCCAAGGGGCTCGGCCACCCTGTTTACAGCACGTTTTCCCGTCACGTCTACCCACGCCAAGTAATGATTACGGGGTAGTCTATCCAAGTCGACTATTATTTATCAGCGTTCAGCTGCTGGCGATAATTTAACGGGCTGATGCCCAGTTTACGCTGGAATACTCGTCGAAAAACATCCGCACTGGTAAAGCCACACTTTGTCGCAATTTTATCCAAACTCATGCTGGTCATTTGTAGAAATCGTTGCGCGGTTTCCAGTCGAATATTTTCTATATATTTTGCTGGAGTGATATTCAGCTCATGTTTGAAAATCCTGATCAAGGTACTGCGACTCATGGCAAGTTGGTCTGCTAAAACTTCGACGGTAAGATCTTGCGTCAGATTCTCATGTATCCAGGGTTGCAGCGCCTTTACGCTACGATGATGGGAATCTTGTGCCATAAGAGAACAGCTGAGCTGTGGTTGCCCTGCGGGTCGACGAAGAAATAACACCAGTTCTTTAGTCACTTCTGCCGCCAAGGCTTCACCAAGATCGTCGGCTATCAGGTTCAACGCAAGATCGATACTGGAAGACATGCCGGCTGACGAATAAATATTGCCATCCCTTACCCATACAGGCTGATTCTCTACATGCACACGCGGATGATGTTTGGCAAACGCATCCATGATGCGCCAGTGGGTGGTGGCATGTTTTTCATCCAACATACCGGTCTGCGCCAACGCAAATATTCCCCCTGAAAGGGTACAAATGCGTCTTACGCGGTTTTCCTGAGATCTGATCCACTCAATCACATGGGGTGGATACCTGCCAATGGTGTCGATATGCGTACTAATGATCAAGGTATCTATGTCGATGACCGAATTTATCCATTTGATATCAGCTAAGGTTGAATGTCCCAATAGGCTTATACCAGAATCACTTTCTATCTGTTTATCTGCTCCGGTGGATACCAGCTCCACATGATAAGGCGTTTTTTTTTCTGTTAAAAAATTAGCCAGACGAAACACATCTATTGGCCCAATAATATCTAAAAGATCAATAGGTGGAATGCTAAGAATAACTATTTTTTTAGCGGGTGGCTGATTAAACATCATTAATTACCTTTACCAAAAACATGTATAGCAACCTTGGTTATTACCATCTGACACAAATCGTCTGAAAAATGAAATTCCACTACACCTACGTTAATGTCAGTTACCATCCTGGCAGTAATGTGCTGAAAATAACTATAATAATTTATAGTAATGTAATATAAAGACTATTTGCAAGTCATTGAAATATTTAGATACATTTTATAGTATTGAAAATAATTAAATTATGACTATCGAAAATATCTACACGAAAAATAAGAACAAAACGGATAAGTCTGGATAGAATTAGATCATGAAATTATTGTTATAGTAAAAAATTGATAGACAGCTATGATTGGATGTTTATGATAAAAAACTGGCTATTAACTATATGATATTGTTGTAAAAATTTTACATAAAATCGTAGTGAATTGATAAAAACAGAATTTACTGAGAAAATTTTTTTTGTATAACATTGATAGAAATAAAAATTCGTCATGCTTAGTAAAAATTAGAATAAACATGAAATTAATATTCATATTTACATAATATTAATTACATAAATTTGCTATTTTAGTAATATTTTGAAATAAGATTAAAATCGAGTATTTATGCGGTTTTCCAGCGGTTTTTGATTTGTCGCGAGTGATGTGTAGTCTGGACAAAAAAACGTTACCGATTACATTATTATAACCGGTGGGATGACGCAATACGCTTATCGTAAATGATAAAGGTGAGTACTCGCGAGATAGCTGTAGGCCTTTCTCCAAATGGTCATCAGGCGGGACGGGTTTTATTACGTCGGGTGGCATGCCAGCATAGCAGCGAGCCGGCAGTCACCATCACCACGCCGAGCCAAAAAGAGAGCGTTAACGGAGTATTTAATACCAGTCCCGCTACCAGCGATGACAGTACCGGGGTAAAATAGGACGCAGTGGCCAGCAGCATCAAATTGCCGCGCATGATCCCGCTGTTCCAGGCCGCATAAGCGACGGCCGAAGCGGCACCCGCCAACACGAAGCGTACGGTGATCGGAAAATCCACCCGCATAATCGGTTCATGACTAAAGGCATACTGTACCCAAAGCGTGAGTGCCGTCAGGATAAAAAACAGTGTTACGCCATCTTTACCCTGTGCCCAGCGCTTGGTAACATTGCAATAGGCCGCCCAGATAATCGCACCGAAAAAGGCCAGTCCGTAACTCAGTGGGTTGGACAGAATATTATGCCCTATACGCTCTAGCGACCAGCCGCCATCACCCCCCATGATCCAGCCGATGCCGTACAGACACAACAGCAGGCCCGGTACAATCCAGCCATTGGCCTTTTCCCCATTGAACACCACCGCCAACAAGATGGTAAAGCTAGGCCAGAGATAGTTCACCATGCCGATTTCAATCGCCTGAGCGCGATCGTTGGCATAACCCAAAGCCAGCGATAAAAAAATCTCGTAACTGGCGAATAAAATACCGCCACCGAGCAAATAGGCGCGTGGAAAGGTGCGTAGCGCCGGAAACCCCATCAATACCAGCAACATGACCGCACTGACGCTATAAATGATGGCGGCGCCACCAATGGGGCCCAATGATTCGCTAACGCTGCGCAGCAATCCTACTGAACTGCTCCATAGCAAGATAGCCAACAGGCCTAACATGGTTGCCTTACTCTGGGGTGACGCTGAAAACATCTGTTACCTCTTGCTCACTGGAAATCCCTATCGATAGTCTCCTGAGTGGCCAGGTAAATACCGGTCTGAGACTCACAGGACTTTGGCATGATTTTATTGATGGGTTATTTATACGGTTATTGGTCGTGGTGGGCAATCATTTGATTAAGCGAGGGGGTAACGCGGGTAACTGATGGTTAAAAAAAACAAACCCGGGTTAGCTGAGCTCATCCGGGTTTGTAAATTAATGAAAATTTTTGTATAACTTAGTCCAGGTAGTCCAGGCATTATTCCGCAGTGTTAGTGTGGCTGGAAATACCCTGACTTACCGGATAGGTATTGGCATAGTCATGGTAGTCACTAACAGAAGCCATTGATACAGCTGGAACCATCATGGCGGCGATCAGGCTGAGTGCGGCGATTGTCTTTTTCATAATTGATATCCTAGAGTGTGAGTGTGAAAGCGTTTGCTTTCGATGGGATAATACTAACGTTCATTAATAAAATAGAATATCGAATAAATTTGTTCATCTTATTCAAAAAAAATGAACATAATCCTAACCTATTGTCAACGCAAGGATTTTCTCGGCAGATACCGGCTAATTATTTTTTGAACATCAGAATGGCATTGGATGGGGGGTGGACCGAGTCGCCTGATTTACGCGCTGTAACAGAGCGATTATTTCGCTGCCGCCATCCTGAACGACAGTGAATGTTTCGCTTTTCCTATAAAAAATGCACCTTACTCAGTTGGGTGTCCAACGTTTGGGGTGCAGTTCAATGCGGGCTGGGATATCAGTTCATAGGATCATGCTGCCAAATAAAAAGCCCAGCAGCACGGAAAATGCCACCCCGATGGTGCCAGGGATAAAGAACGGATGGTTAAACACCAGGCGCCCGATACGGGTAGTGCCGGTATCGTCCATTTGAATCGCGGCTACCAGCGTAGGGTAGGTCGGCAGAATAAACAATCCGGACACAGCGGCAAAGGATGCTACGGCGGTGAGTGGGGTAACGTTCAGTGCCAGCGCCATGGGCATCAATGCCTTGGCCGTGGCCGCCTGCGAGTAGAGCAGGGCAGAACAGAAAAAGAAAATCACCGCCAACAGCCAAGGATGGGTTTGGATGACCCCGCCGGCTGTCTCTTTGATCCAGGGTAGATTGGCTTGCACAAAGGTATCACCCAGCCATGCTACTCCAAGAATACAAATACAGGCGCTCATCCCGGCTTTAAACGTGCTTGAAGTGAGTACCGCATCGGTGCTGGCGGAGCAAAGCAGGGTGGTCAAGGTGGCGACGCTAAGCATAATAATCAGAATAGCGCTGGTGGTGCTCATGATGGGGGTGACGACCAGTCCCAGCCCCGGACTGTTAACGATAGCATATGCTACCACGCTGAATACGCCGGCCAGAAACAGCAAAACGGACAACCTGGCCCGTGGTTTGATAGTGATAGATTGACTGCCGCGCAGTGTCACCAGCCCCTCTTCCAAACGTTTTAAGTATACCGGGTCGGTGGACAGCGTCGAATTAAACAGTTTGCTGACCAGCAGCGACATCAGCACCACGCCACAAAAAGTCGAGGGGATCAACACCATTAATAGATGGATATAATTTACCCCGCGTGGCTCCATGACCGATGCCATATACACCACCGCCGCTGAAATTGGTGATGCAGTAATGGCGATTTGCGCCGACACCACCGCAGTTGATAGTGGTCGGCAGGGCTTGATGCCCTGTTCTTTGGCCACTTCGGCAATGACCGGCAGCGCGGAAAGAGAGATATTGCCGGTACCGGCAAAAATGGTCAGGAAATAGGTCACGATGGGGGCGAGTAACGTAATATGCCGGGGGTTTTTACGTAGGATTTTTTCAGTTTGTTGCACCAGATAATCCATCCCGCCGGCGACTTGCATAACAGCAATTGCTGCGATCACCGCCATGATAATCGAGATAACATCAAAAGGAATGCTGCCTGGATGCACGCCGATGATCGCCAGCGCCAATACCCCGAGACCGCCAGCAAATCCGATGCCGATGCCGCCTAATCGAGCGCCGAGAAAAATGGCGAAAAGCACAATGAGCAGTTCAAGAATTAACATAAATTAGCTCCACTTGACATGATAGTTCTCCTTGGTGAAACCGCCAAAAAGCGGTTATCAGAATGTCATCCTCAGTGTACGGGTGGGTAAAATATTGCCAAATGGCTAAATATCAACCGTATTCACCGCGAATATCATTATCAGCCTAATCATATGCTGCTTATGTCAAAATACTGGTAGTGGGATCACTATCCGCTGGGCTCATATTGAATCGTTTCAATATCTGCGTTGGCGCTCACACTAATGGATCAAAGGACCCTATGACCCAGCCAAGTGAACGCGGTAGAAAAAGCATTCGTTGCGCGGGTCTTGCATTCTCTACCCGCGCTTGCATCCGTTTTCTAGCCCAATGTGCAGAGGGGGTTGACGGGCTATGGGGTGATAACACTGGGTCTATGGAACAGAGAGTGATATTGGTATGATTCCCCCTTATCACTTGAGGAGCATAGAATGAAAAAATCCGCATTTATCATCATTGTCGCCACCCTGCTTGGGCTCGTTGGCTGCACCACACCCCCGATGACCACCGTCCAACCGACGCTGATCCCGCCGGAGCGTACGCTAGGGTTCCAAACCAACGTCAACAATGGCGCAACGATCGTGGTGAATCGCGACAGCGAATTTCTTTCCGGGGCGGGATGTTTGTTATCGGTGTTGATTGACGGTAAAACTGCGGCAAACATTGCCGCGGGTGAAACCGGACGGTTTTTTGTTGAGCCAGGACAGCATATTGTCGGCGTATCGGGTGGTTCTTTAGCTGACGGTCATTGCGCTATTCAACCAGCACAGCCGCCGGTGCAGTCTGTCACGGTGGTAAACTCCGGCCAGGTGCAGAAATTTAGGATTTCAGGTGGAGAAAATACCGCTCTGGCTATCAGGCCGACGAGTTTATAAGCCCCACGGCACAGGAGGCAAAGGGATGAACATAGAGATTATCAGGGCGGATTATGGCAACCAGGAACACGCGGGTCAGATTGTGGAACTGTTGGACCATTACGCCCGCGATCCCATGGGAGGAGCGGCGCCGCTTAGCGACTATGCGCGCAGCCACCTGGTGGAACAACTTGCCCAGCGGCCTGATGCTCTAACGCTGTTGGCCGTGGTGAATAGTCAGTTTGCCGGTCTGGCCAACTGCTTCGAGGGATTTTCCACCTTTGCCGCGCGGCCGCTAATGAATATCCATGATATCGCGGTATTGCCGGCGTTTCGCGGTTTAGGTGTTAGCCAGCGGTTGCTTGCGGCAATTGAGGGCCATGCGCAGGCTCGCCAATGCTGCAAAATCACACTGGAGGTGTTGGAAGGAAACGCAGTGGCGCAGGCCAGCTATCGCAAATTTGGTTTTGCCGGTTATGAATTACAGCCGGAAGCTGGTCGCGCGTTATTCTGGCAAAAAAAACTATAGTGCATCAATAGGCCACCCGCGAGTGGCCTATTGATGTCCGTCAATGAAACCATAGATAGAACGCGAGCGCGACCAAGAGCCAGAAAATAAGACTAAAGGCAAATACGCCGATCCATGCGGCCCGTTTGGTTATTTGCATAATGAATCCGCAACTGAAAATTATGCTATAAAATAGCGGTAATAATCAGTGTTTTCAATTTTTATATTGATCTATTCTGGTGGGTAGGGGGATTTTTTTGGAAATGATAATTGAAAAAGCTATAATTATTAGGTAGATAAGAATTAATTTTGTTTATTAAATACCAACTTCTTTTTTATCATAAAGCATTAGAAAATAATCTACTGTCATTTCTTTTGCCATAAGTCAAATTTCTAACTTATCAACGCATCAGAATTCATTTTAATAAAATAAACAGCGCCAGAGGTCAGTGCTAAATGTAAAAAACCGAGGAGTAGTTTAAAAATAAGATAACTAATATTATCCCTAATACTGCAATTATCTTGTTTAAAATACAACCTCAATATTTACACTTTTTTGACATAGGCTATACAGCGGCACTCTGTTGTGGGTATTTTCACCTACGCGTTTTTGTCCACAGGCGGGTTAGGTAACGCCATCGGTAGTGTGACCAACGGCGTAATGCTTTTTATGATGGCGTAGCCCGCACTATCCAGCGCTCGCCGTACGCTGGCAAGCACTGGGTCGGCAGTGCGGTGATTATTGCAAACACTCGGCACACTGATTTTTCTGGATCTGCTCGTAGAAGTCGTTGCCTTTATCATCCACTAGAATGAATGCCGGGAAGTTTTCGACTTCGATTTTCCAAATGGCTTCCATACCGAGTTCCGGATACTCGACGCACTCCAGATGTTTTATGCTCTGCTGAGCCAGTACCGCAGCCGGGCCGCCGATACTGCCCAGATAGAAACCGCCGTGCTTATGACATGCGTCCGTAACCTGTTGGCTACGATTGCCCTTGGCCAGCATGATCATGCTGCCACCGTGAGATTGCAGCAGATCCACATAGGAATCCATACGACCTGCGGTGGTCGGTCCCATGGAACCCGAAGCATGACCTTCCGGCGTTTTGGCCGGTCCCGCGTAATACACTGGATGATCTTTAATGTATTGCGGCAAGTCTTCACCGTTGTCTAACCGCTCTTTGAGTTTCATGTGGGCCATATCACGTGCCACAATGATGGTTCCGCTCAGGGAAAGACGAGTGGACACGGGGGACTCAGAGAGCTGGGCAAGAATGTCTTTCATCGGGCGGTTCAGGTCAACACGCACCACGTCGCCTTCGCCTTGCTGGCGCAGGGATTCGGGAATGTACTGACCCGGATTGTGCTCTAATTTTTCAATCCAGATGCCTTCACGGTTAATTTTGGCTTTCACATTACGATCGGCGGAGCATGAAACGCCCATTCCCACCGGGCAAGAAGCACCGTGGCGCGGTAGACGGATCACGCGCACATCATGAGCAAAGTATTTTCCACCAAACTGAGCCCCTAAGCCCAGGTTCTGCGCTTCTATCAACAGCTCTTTTTCTAACTGGACATCACGGAAGGCCTGGCCATGCTCATTACCTTCAGTCGGCAGGCCATCATAATAATGGGTTGATGCTAATTTGACGGTTTTCAGGGTACTTTCCGCCGACGTGCCACCAATCACAAACGCGATGTGGTAGGGCGGGCAGGCTGCGGTTCCTAATGTGCGCATTTTTTCCACCAGGTACTTTTTCAGTTTCCCGGTGCTTATCAGAGCTTTGGTTTCCTGGTAGAGATAGGTTTTGTTCGCAGAACCGCCACCTTTGGCAACGAACAGAAACTTATATTCATCGCCATCCACACTGTAGAGGTCGATCTGCGCGGGCAGGTTGGTGCTGGTGTTCACTTCTTTATACATGTCCAATGCGGCGTTTTGGGAATAGCGCAGGTTATCGTCGCGGTACGTGTTGTACACCCCGAGAGCCAGACTGGCCTCATCGCCGCCACCGGTCCACACATGTTGGCCTTTTTTCCCCATAATAATCGCAGTGCCGGTGTCCTGGCAGGTTGGCAAAACCCCTTTAGCTGCAATCTCTGAGTTTCTCAAAAACTGCAGTGCAACATATTTATCGTTTTCGCTCGCCTGCGGGTCATGAAGAATGGATGCCACTTGTTTTTGGTGCGCGGGACGCAACATAAATGCGGCATCGTGAAACGCCTGTTGCGCCAGCAGCGTCAGGGCTTCGGGGGCGACTTTGAGTATTTCTTGCCCATCGAACTCAGCAACGCTGACATGCTCCTGGCTCAACAGGTAGTATTCGGTATCCTCTTTGGCAAGGGGGAACGGGTTTTGGTAATGGAAAGGTTTATTCGACATTTTTTCTCACTTAATCCGTTATTGCCGCCGTTCGTCCCGGGTTTCTGGACCGCATCACCAGCGACATCTGGTTGGTTATCACCACCTTGCCGATCTGATAAAACCAGTCGGCTGGCAACGGTGGTGGATGTTTCAATATAAAGTATTTATCTTCACACGTGCAGGTATGAATAGGTCGGTTATCAGAACATCATTGTCATCCATGGATAACCAATAACCAACAGCGCAATCAAGAAAAAAGCGCCAAAAATAGCACCCAGGCGCCAGTAATCGGCGGTGGGTAGATAGCCACTGCCATAATAAATCGGGCTAGGCCCGGTGCCGTAAGGTGTGATGATCCCCATAATCCCCATTGAGGTGACGATCATCAGACAAAATACCTGCATGTTGATGCCTGGAATGGTGGACGCAATGGTTAGCATGGCCGGTAATAATGCAGTGGCATGTGCGGTGGTACTGGCAAAAAGATAGTGCAGTAAGTAAAACGCCACCAACAGCAAGATAGATGCTTGAAGCGGGGGTATCCCCACCATGAGCGTTCCGACTTCATCACCCAACCAGCCAATGAACCCGGTGGAGGATAATCCATCCGCCAGCGCAATCAGGGTGGCAAACCACACAAAGGTATTCCAGGCAGCTTTATTGTTGGAAATATCACTCCACTCCAATACGCCGGTCCACAGCATCAGTGTGACAACCAGCAGTGCGGCAAGTGCGGGTTCAATCCATTGTGCAGCAAAAATCCACATCGCCAGCGCACAAAAAACGAACACCAGCAGCAGAATTTCATTACGCGACAACCTGCCCAGCTTTCCCAACTCCTCACTGGCCCAGCGAGGCACTTCATCATTGATTTTAATCTCAGGCGGATAAATCCAATAAACCAGTAACGGCATCGTCAGAATCAGCAGCACACCCAACGGCAGGAAGGCGATAAACCAGTCACCCCAGGAAATAGTGATGCCGACAATGTCTTTTACCAGCGCGATGGCCAACAGGTTTGGCGCCAGTGCCGACAGGAACATGGAACTGGTGATACAGGTGGACGTAATGGCCACCCACATCAGATAGGAGCCAATTTTACGGGCACTGGGGTCATGAGGTATGGAACCATATAATGGCGGCAGGTGGGCAATGATCGGGTAGATCGTGCCGCCACTGCGTGCGGTGTTGGACGGTGTAAAGGGTGCCAGCAATAGATCAGCAAAGGTGATGGCATAACCCAAGGTCAGGCTGCGGCGACCAAGATATTTTACCAAGATCAGTGCCAGACGGCGTCCAAAATGCGTTTTATCGTAGCCTGCAACGAACATGAATGCACCAAAGATCAGCCATACCGTCGAGTTGGCGAATCCGCTCACCGCCCATGTAAACGATTGTGTAGCAAGATCAAACTTGGGGGCGGACATTTCAGCCGGACTAAACAACAGCCATTGCGCACCCAAGGCGATGACCACGACGCCCGTCAGACCGATAACTGCACCGGGTAATGCCTCGCAGATCAAGCCGACAATCACCCCCGCAAAGATGGCAAAAAAATGCCATGCATAGGGTTGTAACCCCGAGGGCACCGGGATCAATAACAGCAACACTGCGACCAGTACCGGCACGAACATAAAAATCAACCGGTGTAGCTTTCCTTCTGGGCCTGTGCTGGCCGATTCTGGCTCCGTACTTGTTGGTATTGCTTTCATAGTAGGTGTCTATAAGTGATTAAGCATTTTTCCAATGGTGCACAGATAATATAATTCTATTTTTTTAGCTATTTAATGTTGACATATGGATAATAAATTATTTTTATTTATGGCTGCTGATTTACGTAGCCTATCTATCAGTATGGTTAAGTATTTATATAATGCTTTTATATATTTATTACTGTTGATCTTGATCAACAAAGTACGATGATGTTTTTATTTTGTAAAAAAAAATGAAAATGATACCTGGAGCGCGGTTTTATCGATGAATCAGTGGGCTTATTAATGCAATCAAATTGTTGGTAAATTAAATGTTAATTCATTGTTTTGGTAGCATTGGAAAAATATAACCTTATTACTATTATAAGAACGGTCAAGAATTGAAATCAATAAATGTGAATCAGACGATTATTTTACTCAATAGTCGCCACGTAAAATATGGCTTTAATTATAGCAACAGCAGAGCAAGGTCCGTAAACACCGGTCAAGGGATCCCCGTCACCTGCGCAGGGAAAATAACACGTTAGGTATTTGCTGCGCAGGGTTAGAGGCCAACGTTGACCCGACAAAGATATCGGGCATTATGCATGGTATTTTATAGTCTTATTATTGGCGGTAACGCACCAAAATCAGTGCCACTGCCGCCAACGACGTGAGGGACACCGCATATAAAGACTGCGTTGCACCCCATTGAGCGGCCAGCCCGGCGGCGAGAGTGGTTGCCAGGGCTGCCGTTAGTGTCTGCCATCGCCATGCTTTGGCACTGGCGCCTGAAACACTTTGTGCCGGGAAATAGGCCAGAACGCTGAAGGTACCTAAAGCAAACACCACATTAGAGGCCAAATGCGCGACGAATATCAGCCCTAATGCCGTGGTTTTTTCTGCTGCCAGCAGCGGAAGCGCACCATAAGCCGCCAAAAAAATCCCTAAACACATCAATAAGTGCCGGTTACTTTTTGCATAATGTCGCAGCCTCTCGCCGTTGAGCAACAACGGGCCACATAACTGTCCGAGGCTGCGAGCGAACAGTAAAGGCAATGCCAACCCGGTGGCATCACCGGGACGGATTTGCTGTGCTATGGCGGGCAACAATGCCATGGCCGGCGAGCCGACGGCGGCCAATGCCGGTAGTAACAGCAGGCTGCGTTTTTGCAATATCGACAACCCAGCCCAGCGGATCACCGCCACCTGAGGCGGTGTGTCCATCTCTTGTAGCGGACGAAGGTGGATATGGCGTGCTGTGGCTGCCAGCAGCAGGATGGCCGCCACAAAACTGACTGCATCGATACTGAGCAAGGTTAGTGGGGAAAACACCTCAAACAACAGGACACCCAATCCGGTTCCTAGCAGTACCTGTGCAGAAAAAATCAGGGTTTCCATGCAAGTGGCAGCCGGAAGTTCCTCGGCTGATAATCCCTGCTTAAAGGTCAGCGTCAGGGCCGGATATGACATGCCGGCCAGGAATGCCGCGACCGACTGTACGGCCAACATTGCGGGGATATTATGATAAAACATACCCAGCAGCGGCAATATCAGGGCGAACATGCCCAACAGCTCGGTCAGGATCAATAAACGCAATGGTGGCACTCGGCGACACCCTTTCTCGCCAAAAAAACTGCCAAAAAAACCGGGTAATGTCGCCAGCACATAAGCTAGCGTCAGGGCGGACGGTGACGCATGCCAACGCAACAACTGGCCGAAAACCACCACCTGAGTCAGACCATTACCGACGGAAGACAACATAAAGGCGCCGCCCAGCAGTCTCAACCAGTGATGGTGACGCAAGGCACGGACTAACCCTATAAGCAGATTATTCATGAATAACGCTCTCAATAAAAAACAGAATATTGCGCATAGCCATGGCTACACGAATCAGAAAACTGTTTGCATTGAGAAATCGTTACATTGGCAAGTACGATCCTGCATTTGGCGGTGCTAAAAATCTAACATAACCACTCACGATCGGGAAAGGTTTAGGTGATGTTTTTTCTCATCAATACACCCATTACCGGCATCAACAACAGCACGTTCAGACCTGAGGTCCTGCCCTTTTCGGGGGGGTGTGCCGCGGGTGCCCGGCACAGACGTGCCGGGTTTTGCTTGTTGCGGCGTTATCTTGTTCAGTTCACTTTATTTCGGTGACAAAACTGTCGCGGCTGCGTCGGACTTTTTTCAAGTTCACCAGCCAATCACCTTCGCCCGCCCGATAACCCAGCGGCAGCATCACCACGCTACGCAGGTTCTTTGATGATAAATCGAGGATCTCATCGACCGCTGCCGGGTCAAACCCTTCCATCGGCGTCGCATCAACCTCTTCGAAAGCCGCCGCAATCAAGGCTGCACCCAGACCGATGTAAGCTTGGCGCGCAGCCGCTTGATAGTTAGCCTCCGTTCCACGATCGGCGACGATACCCAGCAACATTTGGCGATAATTTTCCCAAGCCTCACTTTTAACACCGCGTACATCGTTGGTCAGGTCGAACATCATATTAACCCGATCAGCCGTGATGTCATCCCATGCGGCAAATACCAGCAGGTGCGAACAGTCGGTAATTTGCGCTTGGTCCCACGCAACGGTTCGGATCTTGGCGCGAATATCCGCATTACTCACCACAAACAACTCAAACGGTTGCAGCCCACTGGAGGTAGGGGCCAGTCGCACCGCTTCAACAATACGTTCAAGTTTTTCGGCCGGCACGCTTTTGGTGGCGTCGAATTTCTTGGTTGCATAGCGCCATGCCAGTCTTTCATTTAAGGTCGTCATTGTTTTTTCCTTCAGGGCTTAATTTGAGCGCAGGGATGCTGTCCCACCGGATGGTGTAGCGCTGGTCTTTGTGATTATTGGCTTAACGGTAAAATGTGAGCCGGCTAAACAATAGCCGCACTGTAGCACGGGGAAAAAAGAGACTGATGCAGAAAAGTGCTGCGACTTATGCCGCCATCACGTGGGTCGCCGCGCGAGGCGTACCCTTACATCGGCGATAACGCATCCTTTTTAGAACGATGTTTGATGCCAAATTTAGCGCTAAGTTAATGCGGCAGCAATAGTGCTATGCGCGTCTACCCGAAAGTGATCAAACGCGGCGGCGCGATAAAACGTGACATGCAATTCTACGGGAGCGCCTCGAAGCAGTAGCCTTTTTGTCAGTTTTGTAGCTCGTTCATATTTTTAATTTGATCTCGGTTGAGCTGTTCTGTCTTGCCTGTTTCCGCATTTTTGTAAGACACCAGTCCGGTATCCTTATCAACTTGGGGCTTCCCATCAGTCACAATGGTTTTTCCATCAACGGTTTTGATTGCTTGGTCCGAAGAGCATCCGGCAACAAACAATAGTGATAAAGCGGTAAGTGTTACGGCAGTGAGGCACTTAATTTTCATGATGGTCACATCCTGAATAGTGAGATTTATTTAAGTAATGTTGATTAAGTATAGATGTTTTTTTGCTTGCTGGAGTTCATGCGTGTTGTGGCGATCGATAATGAGCACCATTCACTCACAAGAGGGATCAGGTCATTCAAATTAGGCCTCAGCCAATATCCACTAGCGGCGAATGAGGTCACGTAAAGCGTCGCGCCGACGCTGGAACTGTCATATCGTCCCGTATTCACGTGGATCCCCGCTACGTCAGCGCTGCGATTTGAGCGCCTTAGTCATGGAATCCAGCACCTTTATCAAAAACAATCTGCGTAGCTGCTAGTTGTCTACCCTAAAGAATTCGCGTGGCAGGAAGGCGCTAACGCAGCGAATCCCCAGAAGCTTACAATGCTAAACATCTAAAGCCGGTCATTACTTGTATTAGCTCAGACCATGAAAACGTCAGGTCCTTTATCTTCAATCACATTGATAATGCGTAACGCCGCCTGATTTGGCTTGCTTTCATTGCGCTCCCATTTCGACACGCTCTCAACCGACATACCTGTCGTGTGAGCAAGCGCCGACTGAGACATATGGTAACGTACGCGGACTTCCTTAATCTCCGCCCCTGTCATCGCGCGAACCTTTGGTATGCTGCGCGCTTCAACCGCTGCATTGATGGCGGCTACTGTCTCATCTTTAACTACGCCTAACGTGTTATAACGCTGAGCCATACCTTGAATGCGTTTCAGACGGTCACTCATCACAACTCACCTCTATTAGTTCTCTGTCTTTCAACAGCTGCATTATCTGCTTGAGCGACAGATCGACGAAATCAGTTGCGATCTTGCAATATGCGCCGATTTCATCATCTTCCAGCTCTTTTCCTTTCTTCTTTGATAGCGCACTTTTCAGATACATATCAAAAAAGTAAGCATTGGTTCCTTTGTTGAAAAAAACTATCGAACGCGCACCATCTTTTGCGCTCACTGCTGGTAAAACAAGGCGTTTTTTGTAGGTGTATTTGCCTAAATGATCACCGGGAAGCCCTGAAAATATTGCTTTTGCTGCTTTGCACAAGATGCAGGTAACGGCTGCTGCTTTGCACGTCACGCAGCCGGGCAAGCAGCGGGGTCAATACCTTGGCTAACCGGATGATCCAGTGGGCCATATTGGTGCGGCTTACCGGGTGGCCACTGCGGGCAAGCATGTTTTCCAAACGGTACAGCGGCAGCCCATCGGCATATTTGGCCACGATGATATAGGCCAGCAAGGCGGTGGTAGCAAAACATTTGCCCAGCGGATGGACCGGGCGGCGGGCCGCCACGATAAACTCCTCGCCATCGCGGTCAAACACCGCTTTTTCCTGCCAGTATTCGATGACTTTTAATTGGGCGGGAATAAACGCCAGCTCTTCTTTAACCTTGCTGAAGAAGGTGGCGCGGGCGCCGGCTTTTTCTTCGTCGGACAGGCACAACTCCACACGTTCACGCAGCAGGTTGGCGGAGAAACCGCGTTGGCGTTTTTGGGTGCCAGACGGCGGTGGGGGCGGCGATACGTCATCCGGCAGTTGAGCCAACAAGGACTCCATTGCCACGTCCAGTTCGGCTTCATCGAACAAGGCAATCTGGTCGGTATGCCGCTCACTGCTGGCGGCAAACTGTTGGGCTTTTTTGAGGCGGAGCAGCTCTTCGAGTAGGGCGATGTAACATTCGCGATGTTGAAGCTGTTGCTGAAGTTCCTCGACCTGCGCCAGCAATTCAACCGCAGATAAACTGCGGTTGTCTGGGTTTTCGGCTGGCGGGGAAATGGGCGTTTTCATGGCTAAATTATAACAAAAACAGCTACCTGATGCTTCTTATTTCGACTAATTAACGCCATCATAATGCAGTTTTTTATGCCCATTGAGCAGACTGATATCATAACCATCCAGCAACCAGTTAATCTGCTCCCCGGTCAGGGGCAACAGGTCATCGGCCAGATTGGGCCACTTGAATTTCTCCTCTGCCAGCGCCTTGTAATAGAGGACAAAACCATTGTCTTCCCACATCAGACATTTGATTTTATTGCGCTGGCGGTTAGTGAAAGCATACAGCGCCCCGGAAAAGGGATTATGCCCCAGTTCCTGTTCTATCAGCGCCGCCAGCCCGTTGACCTGTTTGCGAAAATCGATGGGTGCGCGATAAAGATAAATCTGCGGCATCGCCAGCGCCGGGCGTAAGTCACGGTTACGCATCAGAGTTGCCTGAGAATAGCGCCCAACAAGGTCACATTGCTGTTATTAAGACCGGTGATCACCAGGCCATTTGGCAATGAGAGTGTCAGTTCGGTTGGGGTGTCGGCGTGGGTGATGTCGGCGGTGACTTTGGCAAACCCTGGGGCACGCGCTTGGGTCGGGTTATCGGTGCAATATTTTTGCCGCCAGTAAACAAACTGGTGATATGTCAGTTGCTGTTGTTGACAGAAAACCTGGCCAGAAAGACCGGATGCTTGCCAGGCAGTGATCTGTTCGCGCCAATGCTCGGCACGCTGTTGAGATTTCATGATTGCGCCCTGCATTTATGGTAGACAAAGGCAGTGTGGTGCAGTTAATCACTGAAAAAAAGATGCCGATTTAAGGGCGCTTACCGAACATGCGGATGATCTTGCGCTCAATCTCGTCAGAGAGGTGGTCTGATACTTCTTCACCAACTGAGGTTCAAAGGAGCCGTTACGGTCGCGGGAAGTGGCGAGTTCAAAGGCACCGGTGGGTGATTTAACTGTCTTTTTGGTCGAGCCGTTTTTACGGTTAGCAGCGATATCCTGAGCAAGGTGAGAATCCAGCTCAGCAGCCAGCGCGGCTTCCGTTAACTATTTGATTAACGGTGTCAATATGCCATTTTTCCCGTTAAGGTCGGACCATCCTGAAGTGCTTTCAGGGCTTTATCAAAATCGAAGGGCTGGGACATGTATCATTCCTTTTTGTCGGTATTTAACTGGAATGACACCGAACTTCTAACACTCCGTCGCTTTCTGCCGTGACCGGTTTCTCTGGAGCAATAGTCATTGATCAACCGTTTCCTGATCGGGCCAGATCGGGTCAAAAGCGGGGCGATGGCCTTTTAAGGCCCCTACCCAGCCCGGTTTTCCTGATGTTACGCAGAAAAATTATTTCTTATTGTTGGGCTTCAACTGTTCGCCAACGTTAAGCGCGAAAATTTCGTTATCACTTGTCGAGATACGTGATGTGCCATCTGGCATCAAATACGCGCCCTCCGTGAAACCAGCTCCATTGAGGAATGGAGCTACCGCGCCTTGCTTATTATTCAGCACCGCGTCCAACGCCAGAATGGCGTAAGGATCAATACTATCGATGTCGGCATACTGGCGATCGGAGCTTTCCATAAAGAAGCCGTTATGCAGTTTGGTCGCCACGATGTTGTCAGCCACGGTCTCTGCCAGCGTCAGATAATCCTTCACCTTGCTGGTTTGATAAATATCCAGCAGGGCAAAGACGGCGTAGGGATCGTTATTGCTGGTCGCAAGGTTAACCTTCATGCTTTCTCCCGGTTTGCTGCCCATATCACCGAGGTCCTGACCCATGGCAATACCGCGTACCACTTTCCACAAATCAGCATCGTTATCCTGTGAGTAGGCACGTGCGTAAGACAGCATAAAGTCGCTGGTGGCCTTGTAAGGTTTCAGTACAGTACCTTTTTTACCGTAGTAGCCATCGCGCGGTAACTCATAGTTGGAGAGGTCTTTACCATTGGCAATCATCGGGCGGAAGCTGTTGTTAGCTGCGTCGTAAGCATATTTGGCAAAGGCCTTGAGGCCATCGAGCGTCCATTTTTGCAGGTCTTTACCGTCGTTGCCGAGGTCGCTCGCCAGTTGGAGCTGCATCAGCGCATTCTCGGAATAAATGGTGCTGGTGCGACCTTTTAACATCATATTACCTTCAAGCGCGCTCGGACCAAATTCAGGGCCAAACTGGCGTTGTGCCCGGTCGCCATACTTGGACTGGGTATCGGCGTCGTCCGTTGTCGACTCACGTTTGAGCGCTTGAGTGAATTGATATACACCCAGCCCGGTGGTTTTGTCGCGTGGCAGGACATACTGCTCGGCCAAACGTTTTGCCCACACCAGCGCGCCTGCCTCATTGTTGTATTTATACAACATGGACGCGGAATAGATTAAGTCGTTACCTGCGTTAAGGAAGCTCAGACCCTTAGTGGCGAAAAAGGGGGGTTGCTGCTCAAACTTGTTGTTCCAGAGATCGCCCATTTTCTTGCCATATTCGCCATGACGACTGGTTTCCATGATCTTCCAATCATACAGATGCGCATTCCAGAAGGCGCGGATAAAACGTTCGGCCGCTGGTTTATTCACTTCAAACATCAGGTCGTAGTAGGGATAGGCATTTTTTAATTCATGCACCCTCTCTTTCTCACTCGGCCCTTCGGCTTGTAGCGTTTTGAGATCGACGAAACGATGACCGCCCCAGATTAGCAGACCGTTCTTATCCTGATAGTGATCGAAATAGTATTTCACGTTGTCTGCCGCGCGCTGGTGGTAGCGCGCATCTCCGGTAAGATGGCTCAAACCGACCAGAACGCGCATCAGATTCTGTTGTGCAGAGAAATTGGAAAGCACGGCTGTTCTGCCGCCAGGAAAATGCCATTCGAGCTGGTTGCCTGTGCGCGGATCGATACCATCCGCCAGCAACGGAGTCGGTTTATCGCCATGGTAGTGATCGCCTGCTTTATCCAGCACGGTATCGACATACTGCTGGACGGCCTTGAGGCGCTGTGTGCTATCGGCCTGTACCGGCGAGATACTGAGCATAAGCAGTGATGCTGCGACTAAATTAAGATAAAAAGTATTCATTATCAATATCCTATTAAATAAAATACTAATCTAGCGCCCAATCAGGGAAGATCGCTTTCAGAGTGAACATGGCCAGCTGTGCTTCAGTTAATTGGCGTCGTCCCGGGGTAATGGACGCGCCTGGGCCAGAGCTGTTGGCCTCGAAAAAACGAGAGTCCTGTGGATAGAACCAGATCGTTTTGCCCTGTTTATCTTTGCCCGACATCTTGTCCCAGCCGTAGATATGGTTGTCCATATAGCAATTGATGAAAACAGACTGTCCGATGGCCTTTGGATCAGCATAGCGCCCATCGTCAAAGGTGGTGGTCGGGTGCCACGGGCGGCCCAGGGCGAAGCTGTTCGCCGGAACGCCGCTCTCTTTTAGCAGCTGGCTGTTGAGAAATACCAGGCCGTAAGGTGACTCGCTTTTTGTGCTCGGCGCGGTCAAATAACCGTAGGGCGGTGCGATATCACTGCGGTCACGGGCGATGATTTTGCAACCATCGAACACCATAACGCCCGAGCCGAAAATGAAGTCGACATGGCCACCGATCTCGCAGTCGGTGAAGTAGCTGCGGCTGCCGGTTTTGCTGTAGAGCGTGTCCTGATAGCCTTCGAGTCTGACGCGTTTAAAACGTGCCTTGTCGCTTTTCTCCGCTAATAACAGCGCTACCGCTTGCGTGTCCTTGAGTTTACCCGGCGCGCCTTCTGGCAGCGCCCGATTACCGGGGAAGTCGAAATCATTGCGGATAGTGAGATCTTCGGCAGTAAAGTGGCTGCCGTTGACCAGTAACGTGCTACTGCCCGAAGTGCCCCATTTTTCGCCCTGCGGATTCAGCATGCCTGCGGCGGTGGTCGCGCTGATCACCGTTTCATCACGCGCTTCACCTTTCAAGGTGACATTGGCCCGGTTGATCTCCAGACGTTCGTTGTAGATCCCCTTTTTGAGGAAAATGGTGAAAGGCGTGTCGTCTGCGGGTGCGGATTCCAGTGCCGCCGCGATGGTGGCAAATTCGCCTTTTTGTACCTTTGTCGACACGACAACCTGATTCGATGCCGCACAGACCGTGCCGGTGACGGTGAAAGAGATCAACCCCAGCAGAAATGCTTTGCCCAAAGAATGTATGAACATGTTGTCTTGCTCCTTAATTCAGTTGACCGGCCAATGACGTTAACTGCGTATTTTGTTTAATCGCCCCGGCGACCAACTCCGCGACAGCTTCAGCCCCTTTTTGCTGGAAGTGTGTCGTATCCGGCTTGCTCATCACACCCGCGGTTTGCGTTTTGTAGTAGGGGTAACGGCTGTCATTGGGGTCGATCGCTAGCCAGTAAGAAGTCCAGTCGCTGGCATGATGATTGGCGAAATCAATGGTCAACTGTTCCAGATCAATCAGTGGGACCTGCTTATCCTGGGCAGTTTTTTTGATGGTGGCAGAGTAATCGCCGGTAAAGGCGTAGCCATTGGCACTGTTCTGCCGGGTGTAGTGGCTACTGATCACTGGCCGGGTATCCCCATCTTTAAATGCCTGCTTGCGATCGGCATTCGTAAAACGTGTCGTTGGCGTCATCAGAATTGGCGTAGCACCTTTTTCACGAGCCAAATTAATGTAGTTTTCGAGTGCGTTTTGGAATGATAGCTTGGGCTGGCCGGCCGGATACTGCTTCATTCCCTGAGCATCATTGGGGTAGCTACACAGGTTTTTAACATCGGCCGCACCGCGAATCGGCTTGGCCGCGTTGCAGTTTTCATCGTTATGCCCGAGATCAATCAACACCACATCGCCCGGTTTGATGAATCGCGCCATCTGCTGATACCAGCCTTCGTTATAGAAGTCGCGGCTGGAGCGACCAGAACGAGCGCCGTTAAGTACCTGAACTTGCGCGCCATCGCGAAAACGCTGCTGGAATACCTGGCCCCATCCCATCCGCGGCAGACGGCTGACTTCGTAAGTGGCGGCGGTGGAGTCACCCACGATCAATACGCGGGTTTTAGCCGCAATGATTGCCTCTCGTTCTTTTTTTGCGCGAGTGTAGTCAAATGGTTCATAAGGGTCGCTGGCAGTCAGCCCAACCAAGGGGCGAAAAGAGATGTCACTCAATGTGGTCTCACCGGCTTGCCCGCTGTTGTTGTCGTAGCCTCGATTGTGATTAATTACCAGCAAAATGGCGTCAATGCCCTGACCATTTGCCTGCATCGGCGTGCTAATCGGGTTAAAGGTAGCAGCGTCTTGAATACCGGCCCGGGTTAGCGCGGCGTCCATTCCCGCGTGAAAATGCGCCAGCGGCTGTTGCAGCAGCTCGGCTTTCATCGCCTCTGCGCTGCCACTCTCGATCCACTGTTGGGGCCCGATAAATTTCAGTGATACAGCGATTTCTGATACCAGCCGATCGGTGAACGGGGTGATGTTGGCGACGTTGGTCTTGCCGTGGTGTAACTGCGGGAGGACTGAGGCCATGCAGCGAGCACGCTGAGTATCGCTGTTCAGGCAGTTATGACTCGTTTTGCCATCAGGTAAGCGTGGGTCGACCGAGCTTAGCAATAGCGGGGCCTGAAGTGAGGAAGCATCGAGGCTGAAGCGGCCCTGCTGATCCGTTTTGGTGCTCTGCTGGCTGCCGTTTTTGTCGATCACGGTCACCTCGGCGGAGCGCACAGGGCCGCCATTGGCTACCGTACCTTGAATCAATGTGGTCTGCGCCATTGCCGGTGTAGAAAGCAACAAACTTAATGTCATGAAACATGTTTTAACTTGCATATGAACCTCTCCATCTGGAGCGCCGCGGGCAAGAAGCCACCGCGTCTCCCCGCAGTAATCAGAAGGTGTAGGTGAAACCGGTTTTGATTTTTACTTCACGCGTATCCGTCACTCGGCTGCTGGCGACATCTTCAGCACCCAAATTGCCTTGCCAGTTCTCGGTAAAACGATAACTTATATCTATATCTTGTTGATAATCATGATTTTTATTATTCTGCATGATATAGTCACCGTCGTAATAATATACTTTGTAACCTACGGTGACGTGACCGATCCCGGAGAGGATTGCCCCCAGTTCATAGCGGCTGCGGTGGGTATCACCATCGGCTTCGGTACGTTTACTGCGGGTGATTTTACGGAGGTCGTAGCGGTATTGCGCATACAACGCCAGCGCGTCATTAATGTGGTAAGTGAGTTTCAGCCCTGGCGTGTAGCGTGCGCCTTGGGTTCCGCTATCGCCAATGTTGCCTGAATAGCCTTCACCGCTGGTGCCGCCTGAATAAAACTTGGTTTCGATGTTCGGCGTAAGGGTGACATTATCGGCGAGCATATGATCGTAGCCGGTATAAAACGAGTAAGCATTCGACACAACGTCATCGAGCGCGATATCCTGTTTTGTGTTATAGAAAGCTAATTCAACGCCGAGATAGATACCATTATCCATAAAATGAGCCATGCCAATTTTATCGCCATGGTATCTATTCTGGGTGGCATAATTGTGTTCATAATTAAATTTGGTGTCAGAGGCGTTAGCTGCCGAGTTTGTCAATAACAGCAGGGCCATTCCGGCCATAATAAATGTTTTTTTCATTTTCATTACCACTGTAAATTAAGCGTAAGGTATTGGTTAGAAAAAATGCATCAGGCGTTTAGAAAACGTAATTAAAGCCAATTTTAATTTTCGCTTGCCTTGATGCCGAAGTGCCTGACACGGTGACATCATCGACTTCTAAATATGGCATCAATTTTTTAAAATATTTATATTGGATCTTAAATTGGTTTTCGTAATCGTTCTTTTTGCCATTATGAACGGTATAGTTTTTCTCGATGAATTTGCCATTTTTGTACGAATATGACTCGGTGACGTTATCGCCCAGGTAGTAGTTGAACACATAGGTCAGCGCCAGATCCTTAAACCCTGAATAGGTGAGGCCGGTATCCAGACGGTGGCGGCCCGTATCGGATTTTGACAGGTAAGTGTCGCCCGCATAGCCATACTTATCAGAGTTGCTAATCGTTGAATACCGTGTGCTGCGCGATATTTTTTTAAGTTCATAGCGGTAACGCGCGTAGGCCGACCACTCTTTATTGATTGAATAATTGTACTTTATTCCTGGCTGATAAGAGACGGAGGAGGAACCGATAGACGTTTCAAACGACGGCGTGATAGTGCTTTTTTTGTCACTCAGTTTAAAATCTTTACCAATAACTAATCCGCCTGAACCGCCCTGCATATCGTCATACGCGGTATCGTAATTACTGTTACCCCCGGCCGATGTGCTGAATTTTACTTCATATGACCAGCCACTGGTTAATTTGTGAATCAGCTTGATTGAGTCGCTATGACGGCGATCCATCGTTTTCCAGTTATGTTCATACTGAAAAGTGGTTTTTCCATCTGTTGCCAGACAGGATAAAGGAAATATTGCGAATATTAATGCTACACTCTTTGTATCCATCATTAATTTTTCCCAGAGTTACTGTGTTTCTATTTTCAATATAGTAATCCACATCAGAGGTGGGTCTGACGTACGTAAACGCGTCCTGATCGGTTACTTTCTACAAAAAGCATAAACAACTTTAAACGGTTACTGATTGAAAATATATCCATTGCGTTAAGTCGTTTATATGAAATTAATATAATTTCTCTTAGCAACTGATTGCATATGGATATCACCACGAACTCATGATATCAAAAATAAAACGTTGTTTTATTTAAAACGATCACATATTTCATAATGTAAATCATCAAAAAACGTTAAGAAAGCGTAAAAACACACAGTATTATGTAAATCAGCGTGGACGCTACGTGACTTTGTTAAATAAATGAATTTTTCAGCCAGCATCAGGTGAAGTGGCACGCTAAATTTGGCCACCTGAGGTTTGGTCATTGAGGCATGGAGCGCCAGCGGCGGCTCTGCCGGTGCAAGAAGTATCGTTACAATGGTGAGCAGCAAAGGTGTGAAACTCGGTCGCTGGTTGGCAGGGCGGCTAATGAAAGAGCTCGGTATCGCCAGCTGTCAGATGCCGACACACAAATACAAACGAGGAGAGAGTGAACACGTTGAAATCCCAAATCATCTCGACAGGCAGTTCGCAGTCACAGAACCGGACCAGATTTGGTGCGGTGACGTGACCTATATCTGGACGGGCAAGCAGTGGGCTTACCTGGCTGTGGTGCTGGACTTATTTGCCCGCAAACCGGTGGACTGGGCGATGTTGAACTCGCCTGATACAGCGTTAACAGTAAAAGCGCTTCAGATGGCTTGGGAGCTACGCGGCCGGCCTAAAGGTGTGATGTTCCATAGCGACAAGGTAGTCACTATACCAGCCATGAGTATCGACAGATACTTTGGCGCTACCGGATAACGTAAAGCATGAGCCGTCGCGGCAACTGCTGGGATACTCAGTCTACTATACTCCTGAATACCGGATCGGACTGACCCGTGCTGGGATTGGCTGAACTGCCTTTGTGTTGACCTGTCGTA